>SVQC01000014.1 GCA_015065585.1 Oscillospiraceae bacterium | reverse complement strand
AACGGGGTCGTTGTCAGGATAATATGACTCGTCACTTTCCGGCGAGGTCCAGAAACGGTGTCCGCCATAAAGTCGCCACCCCTTTTCGGTAGATAGTCCGTCCGAAAGGTCATCTGATTGATGGTACAGCACGTTTTCCATTTCAACACACCGAAGCACCATGATTCTCAGTCCATAATCCAGAGCAGCGGCAACTTCAATGCTGCCGTTTGTAAGCCATAAAAGTTTGCCGTATTTACTGTCACAATCTATATGCGTTTTCATATCGTTATGGCAATACCCGTTCGGTCATACGTGTGCGGAAAGCATCCATAGCGCGCACAAAACCTTCGGCATACTTACATCCAGCCTGCATTCCACGGAACTCTGAGGTAATACGGATTGTATCAAAGAATCTTTCCTGGTCGCCTCCAAGCTGTGCGTAGTTATCAGCCATCCACGACTTTTGGCTTTCCATACAATTAAGCATTTTCATCTTTGTATCATAAAAATCCGTAATATCAACATAATCGGTGGGAATAAATCCCATTGAGTTCACAGTTTCAAACATCCATATTGAAGGAATCACGTCATATGGCTCACATTCTGTTTTTAAATGTGCAATCGGAATCATAACCGCAATATCGTTTACAATTTTGCTTGTAAGCATATGGTCAGGATTATAATCGTGAAGGTTATGCGTAAAAATAATGTCTGCCTTGCAATAACGGACTAAATTTATAAACTTCAATCTTGTTTCACGGTTTATCTCGAAAAACATTTCATCATCATAATCAAGGCAAATATACTCCGCACCAATAATAGCGGCAGATCTTTTCGCTTCTTCTTTGCGAACGCGCGCAATTTCCTCCATGTCAGGAATGCGGGCAGAACCGATATTCCCGTTGGTTGCTGTTGCAATAAAGACTTTATGGCCAAGAGAGGCATATTTTGCCAATGTGCCGGCACACATTGTTTCCACGTCATCAGGATGCGCTCCAATTGCAAGAATATTCATAAACTCTTACCTTCCTTGTTTAATATTTATCACAGCGATAAAACTCAATGGCTTTATCATCAACCTCAATACCAAGACCTGGTTTGGTTGGAACCTTGGCATAACCATCTACACAAGGAATATCGTCCGGAACAAGATCGTGTCTGATGGGGGTATCCTGTTCGCAGTATTCAAGTAATTCTGCGTTGGGAATAGAGGCAATTATCTGCAGTGATGCAGCTTCAACGATACCGCTGCTCCAACAGTGCGGTACAACATTAGTAGAGTTAACTTCAGCGTAAGACGCTATTCTGCTTGCCTCTGTAATTCCTCCGCAACGGGTAATATCCGGCTGCACAAAAGCTACCTTACAGTAATCTATGAGTTGCTTAAAGCCATAGCGAGTAGTCTCGTTTTCACCGCATACTATTCTTGTGTTCGTGCTCTCCGCTAATCGTTTATATCCTTCGTAGTCGGTTGGCCAAAGGGCCTCTTCAATAGCAAAAGGATGGTAGGGTTCCAATGCTTTTACCAGCTGAATGCGGCTTGGCGCATCAATAGTTACCTTGGAAGAAGGAATGTATCCTATATCGTAGAGCATATCCATTTCATCGCCTACGGCTTTTCTGGAAGCTTCAACCAGTTTGACAACCGTAGCCATTTCTTGTTCGAAACCTCCCCAGCCCATTTTAATGGCGGTATAGCCCTTGTCTTTCCATTTTAATGCTTCTTCTGCCGCTTCTTCGGGAGTATACGGCATCAACACACTTGCATAGCAACGAACCTCATCTCTGTATTTGCCACCTAAAAGTTGCCATATCGGTTTGTTCAGTGCCTTTCCGAGTATATCCCAAATAGCAATATCAATACCACTCATAGCCTGTATTGCGGCACCACGATTACCGTAGAAATTGCTATGAAGAAACATATCGTCCCAAATCTTTTTATAATCAAAGGGGTCTCTGCCAACAACGACGTTAGCAAGTCCTTGACAGGTTCTATGAGAAATAGGCGAATTAATAATTTCACGAATTACCCATGGTGCAGAATCAACTTCACCGTATCCAGTAATTCCTTCATCGGTAGATACTCTAATAATAATTCCGTCTTGTGCACTGTCATTAATTTCCTTAACCATTCCCTTCTGTCTTACGGGAATTGCTTCTACTTTTGTAATTTTCATTGATATATCTCCTTTTTTATATGTGAATTACCGACTTAATAAATCCGTCTGGCTTGTTTTTTGCAAGTTCTAAAGCTAAATGCACTTCTTCAAGCGAAAATACGTTAGTTATCATGTCACGGACATTAAATTGACCGTTGGATACTAAAGAAAGCAACGGTTCCCATGCAAGTTGATTGCAGTTGCCGCCTACTACCGATAACTGCCGTAATACGATTTCACGGACAGGGAACGGGGGCATTTGAGCATCTTCGCTCGGTATTCCGTAGAGAATAACCTGCCCGCCCGAACGCGTAGCTTTAACTGCATTCGCAATAGCCGAAGTGGCTCCCGTTGCATCGATAGACACATCAACACCGCGCCCATTGGTTTCTTGCATAACTCTTTCTATTAAATCTTCTTTTTCGACGTTTATTACTACGTCTGCTCCAAAATGCTTTGCCATCTTTATTGCTTCTTCACGGCGAACCGACATAATAATTTTTGAAGCAGAAAAACATTTTGCTGTTTGTAGAAAAGAAAGTCCCGCAACACCATTTCCTTGAATTAAAACCGTTGAGCCGGGCTTCATACCGTAACGGTATATAATGCCAAACGGACAAAGGGCCGCTTCAATAATGCCGGCTTCGTCAAAACTTACGTTATCCGGAATAAATTTTAAACAATTTTCAGGCACGGTAACATATTCAGCATATCCACCGTTATGAGGAGGAAACCCTATTTCACTGCTTTGAGCACATAAATGTTTGTTACCACTTTCACAGTCACGACAATGCCCACAAGCTACGGCAGTTTCAACAACTACTCGGTCCCCCGGTTTTGCAGACTTAACCTTGGAGCCCACTTTATCTATTATGCCTGCTATTTCATGACCCGGGATAAGGGGCGGCGGTCCAAATTCTCCGTTTATCACTGCCGTGTCAGTGGAACAAACGCCGGCGCTTACCACTTTTATAACTACCCAATCATCAAGACACTCAGGATATGGATAATTCTCATCCAATTTCAACTGTCCGTCACAGTCCCAAACAATAGCCTTCATTGATTTTACTCCTCCGCTTTCTTGATGCCGTCTCGAACGGCATTCATTTTACTACGACACCCATCAATAAGAAATGCTGCATCCATATAATATGAAACAGAGTCAAATCCATTATTTAAATAATCAATTGCCGCCTGTTGATTTGCTGTGAAAATCATAGTGAATTTTCCTGCTTTTCGACATGCTCGGATAATTCGGTCCAAAGCAGCAACAAATTTAGGATTGCTGAACTCTCCCGGAATGCCCATAGCGATGGATAAATCATAAGGACCTACAAAAATTCCGTCTACACCGTTGATGGCGGTAATTTCTTCGATTGATTCCAATGCCTCAATCGTTTCACACTGAGGAATAAGAAGTACCTGTTCATTAAAAAATTCCATGGTATCCTGAATGCTCATATTAAGCATATATCCCCACCCGTCTTTTCTGCTTGCGGAAAAGCCACGGTTTCCAATAGGTGCATACTTGGACCATGATACAAGCTGATTTACGTCATCTACTGTTTTCACGTTTGGAACAATTAACCCCTGTACTCCTATGTCAAGCAGTTTCAACAACGCAGGTCTTGATATTCCTTTTACACGTGCAAACGGTGTTATCCCGCCGTGCTCTGCGGCACGTACTAACGCAAGGTTTGTTTCAGCTTCGATAGGGGAATGTTCGTTATCAAAAACCACATAATCGAGTCCAGCATAACCGAGCGCTTCAACAACGTTTTCGCTCATAAGTTCACAGAACGTTCCTATGGTTTTTTCCCCGGCCAATATTTTTTCTTTAAAAATATTCTTAGCTTTCAAATTAGACATATTTTCCTCCTTATACAATAAAATAATCTATTTTCGTAGGATAGTCAAACAAAAGTTTTGCTCCATCCGATTGCAACATGTAATCATTCTCCACACGAATTCCCCACGACTCATCAACATACAATCCCGGCTCCAACGTAAAGAACGCCCCCTCTTGAACGGTGTCTTTATGGCCTATATCAAACGCAGGCGTCATATAAGGCTTTGTGCCGATAATATGTCCCATATGGTGAGGCATCATAGAGCCGTATCCCATATCCTCAAGCAAAATTTCAGCATTTGTCTTGATATCCTCTGCGCATATCCCTGGCTTAACAAATGAAGCTCCGAAGGACTGTATCTTCAAAACGGCATCGTATGCTTTTTTAATTTCGCGAGTCGGTTCTCCAAGGAAAAATGTTCGGCAGGTATCACTCCACGTGTTTGCACAACGCACCGATAAATCAAGAATAAATCCGTCACCGGAGGACAACTTGTAATCGGTGGGGTCGCCACCGATAAGACTGCAACGCTTTCCACCAACAAAATCGCCGATAAACTCATGAGGAACGTCTGACAACATATCATCGACTACGGTTTTGGTAAGTTCATAAATATCCTGCTCACTTACACCGGGTCTGATGTAGTCACGCACCGCATCGTAAACTGCTTTGTTTACCTCAAGGGCACGAAGCAATTCATTTAATTTTTTCACTACACGTCACACCTTCTTTTTTAAAAAAACAGCTGTTGTCATCGTGTTTACGATAACAGCAGCTGTTTATTGTTTGAATTTTAATCTTTGCACAGCCATTTCGTAACACTGAAAATCGAGCAGCCCCTATTCCGGAATTACTGTCTGGTCGATACATAAGATTATTATTAACTTTTTAATCAAAGCAACATTATATTCATAATTTGTCAAGAATTATTTTTCAATATGCAAATAAATACTTGAACTTTGGTTGATTTCTTAACAAAGGAAATCAACTAAATTAGTGATTAGTGCTGGTCGCGAATTGCAGCCTGTGCAGCAGCGAGGCGAGCTATCGGCACACGGAAGGGTGAGCAAGATACGTAGTCAAGACCAATCTTATGACAGAACTCAACGGAAACAGGGTCACCGCCATGTTCACCACAGATACCGCAATGGATAGAAGGACGAGCCTTTTTACCAAGGGTAACAGCCATATCCATAAGTTTACCTACGCCGTTCTGGTCGAGCTTAGCGAAGGGGTCGTTTTCATAAATCTTGCTATCATAGTAAGCAGTAAGGAACTTACCAGCGTCGTCACGGCTGAAGCCGAAGGTCATCTGGGTAAGGTCGTTAGTACCGAAGCAGAAGAATTCAGCTTCAGTTGCAACCTCATCAGCAGTAAGACAAGCTCTGGGGATTTCCATCATAGTACCAACTTCGTACTTAAGGTCTGCGCCTGCAGCAGCGATTTCAGCGTTAGCAGTAGCAACAACAACGTTCTTAACGTATTTAAGTTCCTTAACCTCACCGGTAAGAGGAATCATAATTTCGGGAACGATGTTCCAATCGGGATGAGCCTTTGATACGTTGATAGCAGCGCGGATAACAGCAGCAGTCTGCATCTTAGCAATTTCAGGATAGGTAACTGCAAGACGGCAACCACGATGACCCATCATGGGGTTAAACTCATGGAGAGAAGAAATAATGTTCTTAATATCAGCAACAGTTTTGCCCTGAGCCTTAGCAAGAGCTTCGATGTCAGCTTCTTCGGTAGGAACGAACTCATGGAGAGGGGGGTCAAGGAAACGGATACAAACGGGGTTGCCTTCCATTGCTTCATACAGCTTTTCGAAGTCGCCCTGCTGATAAGGAAGAATCTTAGCAAGAGCAGCTTCTCTTTCTTCAACGGTGTCAGCGCAAATCATTTCACGGAAAGCAGCAATTCTTTCAGTTTCGAAGAACATATGCTCAGTACGGCAAAGACCGATACCCTCAGCGCCGAGCTCTTTTGCTTTCTTAGCGTCAGCAGGAGTATCAGCATTGGTACGAACCTTAAGGGTTCTGAATTCATCAGCCCAAGCCATAATTCTGCCGAACTCACCGGCGATTTCAGCATCAACGGTGGGAATAATACCGTCATAGATGTTACCGGTAGAACCGTCGATAGAGATATAATCGCCCTCTTTGTAGGTTTTTCCTGCAAGAGTAAACTGTTTATTTTCTTCGTCCATTATGATTTCGCCACAACCGGATACGCAGCAAGTACCCATACCACGAGCAACAACGGCAGCGTGAGAGGTCATACCGCCACGAACGGTAAGAATACCCTGAGAAGCCTTCATACCGGTGATATCTTCAGGAGAGGTTTCAAGACGAACAAGGATAACTTTTTCACCATTATTGTTCCAGATTTCTGCATCTTCAGCAGTAAATACAACCTTACCGCAAGCAGCTCCGGGAGAAGCGCCGAGACCCTTACCTGCAGGAGTAGCAGCCTTAAGAGCCTTAGCGTCAAACTGAGGATGGAGAAGGGTATCAAGGTTTCTGGGGTCAATCATAGCCACAGCCTGCTTCTTATCAATCATGCCCTCATCAACGAGGTCACAAGCGATTTTAAGAGCAGCCTTAGCAGTTCTTTTACCATTTCTGGTCTGGAGCATATAGAGTTTACCGTCTTCCACGGTGAATTCCATATCCTGCATATCTCTGTAGTGGTCTTCGAGAAGAGCACATACTTTATTGAACTCTTCAAAAGCAGCAGGGAATTTATCAGCCATTTCAGCAATAGGCATAGGAGTACGAACGCCGGCAACAACGTCTTCGCCCTGAGCGTTGGTGAGGAATTCACCCATAAGACCTTTTTCACCGGTAGCAGGGTCACGGGTAAAGGCAACACCGGTACCGCAGTTATCACCCATATTACCGAAAGCCATCATCTGCACGTTAACAGCGGTACCCCAAGAATAAGGAATATCGTTGTCACGACGGTAAACGTTAGCGCGTGGGTTGTCCCAGCTTCTGAAAACAGCTTCAACAGCGCCCATTAACTGCTCTTTGGGGTCGGTAGGGAAATCCTTGCCGATTTTGCTCTTATACTCAGCTTTGAACTGGGTAGCAAGTTCCTTAAGGTCTTCGGCAGTAAGCTCAACGTCCTGAGTTACGCCTTTTTCTTCTTTCATTTTGTCGATAAGCTCTTCGAAATACTTCTTGCCAACTTCCATAACTACGTCAGAATACATCTGAATAAATCTTCTGTAGCAGTCGTAAGCCCAACGAGCATTACCGCTCTTAGCAGCCATGGTTTCAACAACATCTTCGTTAAGACCGAGGTTAAGAATGGTATCCATCATACCGGGCATAGAAGCGCGGGCGCCGGAACGAACAGAAACGAGAAGGGGATTTTCCTTATCGCCGAATTTTTTACCGGTAATGCCTTCCATCTTATCGATGTACTCCATTATCTGTGCCTGAATTTCATCATTAATTTTTCTACCGTCTTCATAGTACTGGGTACATGCTTCGGTAGTAACGGTAAAGCCCTGAGGAACAGGAAGACCGATTTTGGTCATTTCTGCAAGGTTAGCACCTTTACCGCCAAGAAGCTCACGCATAGAAGCGTCGCCTTCGCTAAACAGGTAAACAAACTTGTGACTCATTACGAATCAACCTCCTATATTTTATGGATTTCTCCAATTTTTAACTTACTCTTTCAGAGCATCCAATTTATTATAACAAACATTAAAGGAAAAATAAAGAGTTTTTTTTACTTTAGCACAATATTTTATATTTTCACTTAATAAAAAAATAAAAAAGCGGTATTTTTTATGCTTGTTGCAAAAATACCACTTATTTTTTACTGCTTTTTTACTGCCGAGATTATTCTTAAAATAACGGGGGCAAGGATTATATTTGATAAAAGTTCAAAGATGAAGTTACCACCGGCAAGTCCTATAAACATATAGGTTGCCGCATTTTTAAAGCCCTCTGCAGCGCCCCAGGCAACTATAGTTTCAAGGAAGAACGCAACACAGCCGAGGAAAAATACGCCGGTGTTCACAATCGGACAAATAATAGCCGATAAAATTACCGCAAGGTAGATATTGCGGTTTTTAAAGAAGCTGTATACGGCACCGGCACAGAGTCCGCAAAGAGTTCCCTTTAAAAGCACGGTCAGAACAGTACCTAAAACGTCAATAGCAAAAAAAGGTGCGGCATCTCCGCTAAGCAAAACGGTAACGCCAAAGACAAAGCCTAGCCACGCGCCGATTTTAGTTCCGCAAAGGGCTGCGCCGATAACAATAGGAACAAGCACAAGGGAAACAGAAAAAGGACCGAATCTTATAAAGGAGCCCATCAACTGAAGCACTACCACAAGCGCGGTAAATATTGCCCCCAACACCATTTTTTCAGTTTTTTGTTTTACATTTAATTTTGTCATAAAAATACCTCCGATACTGTCCCTTGTGGGTACAGTTCATAATATTTTCACCGCTTTACGCGGAGAATTACAGAATATTCTTTTCATATATTGTGAGAAGTCCGTCAAGAAGCAGATTTTCGTCATAATTTATTTCTCTTTTACAATGACGTATTATTTCCTTTGAAAGTCCGCCCGTTGCAACAACGGTACAGGGTTTTCCGTAAGAAGCCTCCATACGTTCTATCATACCGTCTATCATAGAAGCGGTGCCGAAAACAAGGCCCGACTTCATACAGTCAACCGTATTTTTGCCTACTATATCGGCAGGGGCTTCAATATTAACCGACGGAAGCTGCGCCGTATTTTCAAACAAAGCTTTAAGGGTAAGTCTTACGCCGGCAGCTATCGCACCGCCAAGCATTTCACCGTTTTCACCTATAAGGCTTATTGTGGTAGCAGTACCCATATCAATCACAATACAAGGAAGCGGGTATTTGGCAATTGCGCCCACAGCACCTGCCGCAAGGTCAGCACCAAGCTGAGCAGGGTTATCAATTTTAATATTAAGTCCCGTTTTTACACCGGGACCAAGAGATAACGGCGTAACATTGCAAAGTCTTTCGATAGCTCTTTTTACAGCATCGCCAACAGAGGGAACAACGGAAGAAATTGCACAGCCCTCTATATCTTTATAGTTTTCACCGTGAAGGGACAAAACGTCTCTTATATCTATGGCGTATTGGTCAGCAGTTCTGCCCGTTTCGGTGGCAAGACGGGCGGTTAAAACGAACTTTTCGTTTTTGTATACGCCTAAGGTAACGTTCGTGTTTCCTATATCTATTAAAAGTAGCATATCAAAGCTCCCTTTCGTGTAATTTTACTGTTTCCTTTGTTTTAATTTCATAAAAAGCCTTAACGGTATTTATAAACTTCATTATAAGTTTTGCATCCTTTAATCTAAGACGATAAATTATATCGCCATTTTGTATTTCAAAATAGTTACCCGGACTAAAGGGCAAGGTGGGAATTTGATTTATTGAAGTAAAAATTTCAGTTTTTTCGCCGCTGATTTCTCCCCTTAAAGTGAAACCGGCTTTAGTTAATGTAATGTTTCCCTCACCCACTTTTTCAAACCTATGCTTTTCAGGATTTATCATTTCAATAACCGTCTGAGCCTCTAAAACCGTATTTGGCGTTCTAATAAGTTTTTCCTTAAGGTCGTTATATATTAGCCTGCTCCAATCAGAAACGTATCTTATTTCTTTGCCCACGCTACCTGCAAGGTGCATAAATGAATATTTGTCGCTTTGCTGTTCAAAGCCACAATGAGTACAATAAATCGTATTTTTGTTTTTGACCTCTATAGTAAATTCCTTTTTACATACCGGACAAAAATAAAGAACGTTTTCCAATCCCTCAATATTAGCACCGTTTTTATATAAGGCTTTAATTTCTTCCTGCTCTCTGTAGGCGTCAAAAAGTAAAGCTTTTTCGGCTTTTTCTTTAATCTTTGCCTCACTTGAGTTTTTGAGTTCTTCTTTAGAAAAAAGCTTATATATATCAAGATGAGTATTTCCTGCTCTCATGCCTTTACTCCACTTAGGCATAACGAAATATGTACCGAAAGACCGAGCTACGTAAACATCAGCACCCAGCCATTTAAGAAATTTATAGGTAGCAGAGGGGATAGGCGTAGAAAGACCGTCCTCACACATAAGACCGGCAGGATAAATAACCAGAGGATTTCCCGAATCGATAACAGCCTTCATATCGCGCATATCCTTTACGGTAGTTTGAAACTGCTGTTTTGGGATAACGCCGATTTTATCAAGTATCTTCTTTATAGGCAAGGTTTCATAAAAGGAATTGCTTATAACAAAAGACATTCTGCGGGAAGTAGTATTAATAAGATTAACGAAATCATAAGCCGCCTGATGATTTGCAATAACAACAAAGGGCCCTTTAAGACCTTTGATTTCGTTTCGTATTATTCTGCGTTTAAATATCAGCTTTGCCACAGCAAAAGAAACAACCTGCGCTACTCGGTAACACAGTAAATTCGGCTTTCTGTATCTCATATCTCACTCCCCTGATTTATTCATTTTATCACACTTATTCCTTTATGTAAAGAAAAAGAGGTCCGAAGACCTCTTTTTTAATCACAGCATACATCTTTTTTCTTCTTGGGAGCTTCTTCTTTAGCGGGTTCGGTTACATCGCCGAGACCCGAGGTTTCTGAGAACATAACGTTAGATTTTGTCATATCAACCGCATCTGTGGGAACGATAATTTTTGATGCTTTACCGTTGGACATAGAGACTAATGCTTCATATTTCTTAAGCTCGAGAACAGCGGCGTCAACACCTGCCGCTTTTAATGCGGCAAGGCCATCGGCTTCAGCCTGTTTTGCAAGTAAAATAGCCTTTGCTTCACCCTCTGCTCTTGCAATACGGGCATCTCTTTCGCCCTCTGCGGCTAAAATCATAGCCTGTTTATCACCCTCAGCGCGGGTAATAACAGCCGCCTTGTGTCCCTCTGCCTCGAGAAGGGTTTCACGTCTGTCGCGTTCTGCCTTCATCTGCTTTTCCATTGCATTTTGAATTTCGGCAGGAGGAATTATATTTTTAAGTTCAACTCTATTTACCTTAATTCCCCACTGGTCAGTAGCGCAGTCAAGAATTTCGGTCATTTTACCGTTAATGGTATCACGGGAGGTAAGGGTATCATCAAGCTCAAGCTCACCAACTATATTACGGAGTGTAGTAGCGGTAAGGTTAGAAAGAGCGCTTATAGGATTAACGGCGCCGTAGGTAAAGAGATTGGCATCAAACACCTTAAAATAAACAACGGTATCTATCTGCATAGTAACGTTATCTTTAGTGATAACGGGTTGTGGAGGTGAATCAAGCACCTGCTCTTTAAGAGTAACTCTTTTGGCAATGCGGTCAATAACAGGAACAAGGAAATGAAGTCCCGCGCCCCAAGTTTTCTTGTACTTACCAAGTCTTTCGACTACGTACTCGGTTGCCTGAGGAACAACCCTGAGGCATAGCAAAATAATAGCCAAAATAACAATAAAACCAATCAAAATTTCCATAAAATCACCTTTCTTTTTTATTAAAGCATAAGACGGTAAATGTTTTTACAGTCTTCTTTATCAAGTTTTACATATCCCTCAATATAGCCATTTCGCTCGGGAGAACAGCAAAGGGTTTCAACAAGATAGTCAATATCTTCTTCTTTTGCGCCAAGCTCCTCAAAATTCTTGGGCATGCCGATAGAAATAAAGAAATTCTGCAGCGCGTCTATACCGGCTATGGCGGTTCGTTCAGGATTATCAAAATCCATATCACAGCCCCAAACTCTGTTTGCAACCTTAGCAAATCTCATTACGTCTTTCTTTACAACGTATCTCAGTACCGCAGGCATTGCCACAGCCAGACCGGCGCCGTGTGCACAGTCGTAAAGGGCGGAAAGCTCGTGTTCAAAAGAATGGCTATTCCAGTCCTGACTTCTGCCTACACCGCACATATTATTATGAGCCAGCATACCTGCCCACATAATATTAGCTCTTGCTTCATAATCCTTAGGGTTCTCAATTACCTTCGGGGCCTCGCTTTTCATTGTCAGAAGAAGGGCTTCAATAAGGCGGTCGGTAACCTCAACATCCTTTGTATTGGTTAAATATCTTTCATAAAGATGAGCAACAATATCGGTTATTCCGCTAGCCGACTGAAATGCAGGCAAGGTAGTGGTAAGTTCCGGGTTTAATATACTGAACTTCGGGCGCAGACAATCTCCTTTAGTGCTCCTCTTATACATACCGTTTTCATGGGTAATAACGGTGTTGGGACTGCCCTCGCTTCCTGCCGCGGCTATTGTAAGAACGGTGCCTATAGGCAGAGAATTCGTAACCGTTCCCCCTCCGAAATAGTCCCAGAAATCACCGTCATAAACAGCACCCAAAGCTATAGCTTTTGCCGAGTCAATGGTACTTCCGCCTCCAACGGCAAGAATAAAATCAACATTTTCCTTACGGCAAAGCTCAATACCCTCATAAACAAGTGAGCTTCTGGGATTCGGCATAACACCGCCGAGTTTAACATATTCGATATTTTCTTTGCGTAGAGAATCACAAACTCTGTCAAGCAAACCCGAGCGGACAACGCTTCCTCCACCGAAATGCACAAGCACCTTGCTTCCGCCGAACTTTTTTACAAGCTCCCCCGCTTTTTCCTCGGTGTTTTTACCGAAAACAAAGTAGGTAGGAGAATAAAATTCAAAATTATCCATAGCAAAAATCCTTTACTTTTTACTGTAAAACAATTATAGCATAAAAAACAATGAAAGTAAATAAAAACAAAGCGCACGAACCAAAAAAATTCGTACGCTTTTAATTTTGATATCAACTTCTATGCATTAACAAGATGGATACCGAAACCGCCGACTTCCTCTTTAAAGTAGATGAAGGAGGGTTCACCTTTTTCGTCAGCCACCAAAGAGGAATAATCAAATTCAAAGCCCTGAGATTCAAAGAATCTCATAGCGCGTTTGACAGAGGTTACAGAAAGTCCTATATGACCGCATTTGCCAATCCCCATAAACTTCATAACCTCGAATTCTTTTCCTGCAAAAATGGATTTATTACGAACATCCTGAGCCTTGCCGCTGATAGCTGAAAGAATTCCCGCGGTTTTTTCGCATTCAGCTTCATCCTTGGAGTTTATACCGATATGCTTGATTTTAACGTCGAGCATAGTAAGTACAGCTTCCTTTGCAAGCTCAGTAATAGCATCCCAGTCTTCATTGTCAACTAACTTCTCAGGCACCATCCAGCTTCCGCCGCAAGCAATAATCTTGGGAAAAGCGAGATATTCATTAAGGTTAGCGGGAGAAATTCCACCGGTAGGGATAAAACGCATATTAGGGAAAGGTCCCGCAAGAGCCTTTAATACTTTAAGACCGCCTGCCGCTTCAGCCGGGAAGAATTTAACAACCTCAAGTCCCATTTTCTGAGCAATAGATACCTCAGAAGGATTGGTACATCCGGGGGTAACGGGAATGTTATTTTCTACACAGTAACCTACTATTTCAGGGTCGAAACCGGGAGAAATAATATATTTTGCCCCTGCATTAACAGCGGCTTTGCACTGCTCAAGGGTGACAACGGTACCGGCGCCCACAAGTATATCGGGAGCCTGCTTAGCTATATTTGCAATTGCTCTGTCTGCGCCTGCGGCACGGAAGGTAACCTCGGCTACAGGAATTCCACCCTTTTTAAGAGCGTTAACAAGGGGAACAGCTTTGTCGGGGTCGTTGAGCTTTATAACGGGAACAAGACCCACCTTACTGATTTCTTCTAAAATAGGATTCATATCAAAAACTCCTTAACATATTATTAACTGTATTTTAATTTTCTTTTCAAGTAAAGTCAAGTACCTATATTATGAAGTAGTTTTAATTTTATTCATTGAGTCGGTTTTAGATAATAACGATAAAATACAATTATTGGTTAAATGCTCAAATATCTTGTTGAATTATATATAATTTTGTCATATAATAAAATAAATACATTACTAGGAGGAATTATTTATGATATGCAGACACTGTGGCTTTGAGGCTAATGAAGATTTTAAATTCTGCCCTAAATGCGGAAAAGATTCTTCTTTTGTTACTCCCACCATTATTCTTAATCCTGCAACAGCTAAAATAACGTCGTCATTAAGGGACAATCTTTTCCTTGTTATTTGCATTCTAATGACCTGTGCCTGCGGACTCGGCGTTATATCCGGCGGATTGCCCTTGATTAACATACTACTTACCATATTTTTATGGCTTGGTTATTCAAAATTTAAAAAAGGTATCATTGACGTGACCCCATTAAAAAATATCAGCGGTACGGTTTATGCAAGTTATGTTATAACGAACGTTTGCTACATAATACTTATCGTTTGCGGTGTAATTCTCACTCTTCTTCTCGGTCTTATCGCAAATAATAGAACTGCCATTAATGAAATTGTAGAAATAATTGGCTCTGAATTCCCGGTATTTTTAAATATTCCATACGCTCTATATGCAGTATTAGCTATTGTTATCGGCGTTGCAATTTTAATCGGCGCTGTTGCAGGTCTTCTTATAAATATTCTCGGTCTTCGTAAAATTCACCGTTTTGCCCAGTCGGTTTATAAGATGATTTTAAATGAAGCCGCCGATTTCTACAATCCCCGCGCCGCTAAAAACTGGCTTATAGCCTTCGGCGTTTTCATGGTTGTTTCGGCTGTTACCTCCATTGGAACTTCATTTTTCGCCGCCCTTTCAAACGGATGCAATGCTGCAGCCTGCTTTATATCCGCTTCCCTTATTAATAAATATTTTCTAAGTAATGTTTAAAAAGTGATTTTTAATGCCCTGAGTTTTTTGTTTTACAAGTCCGAAAGTCAATAGAAGAAATCCCCCTTATGGTAGTTGTATTTTAATTCTACCATAAGGGGGATTTTGCGGTGATGCTACATTTTTGAACGGATTTTTTTACCAGGGTCATATTTTAAAGGCTTTTTCAGTGGGCAGGGCAAAGATGACTCCGTTTGCCTGAGAGGTTAATCCAAACTCGCGGTTTACGTCCTCCATTATTTGTCCGCTCGCTTTAGAAGGGGCTAAGATACAAAGCAACTCTCGTTCTTCGTCAACCTTAGTATTTGTAAATTCAGCAAACTGTTCTATATCCGCAAGTCTGCATTTTATTACTGTGCCGCCGGTAGCTCCTGCTTTCCTGGCAACCTGCATTACGTCTGCGCTAAAGCCTTCATTTACCGAAATTACTATCAGATTGTTGTGATGTTCATTCTTCATATTCACAGTTTCCTTTTCTGCATTTTGGTTATTACTAAAATTCAGTATTTCATTCAAAACTCTGCTCACAGCGGAAATATCTATGACTATCATTATTCCACCGTATTTAGAGTGGCTTTGGAACACTTCTCCAAAATTGGATATTAAATTTTGTACATCCCGTTGTGCCCCAAGGCTGATTATTATATCTTTGTCCTTGGTACCAAAACCGAAAATATCCATCATTTCGGTAGGCGCAGTGCCTAAACCTACGGTCTGAAAATTAATTTTTATATTTTGACCGCTTAACTCTTTAATAAGTTTTTTCCCGCGACCTTGTTCTACTATTGACAAGAGGACTATAATTTTTTTACTCATTTATATTGTCCTCCCTGTCAAAGAATAGTATGTCATCCTTAATCATACTGATTTCGGTATGCAGTTTTTTAACCTTTCTGGCGTGTATCTGTCTTTCGTACAGACCTAAAATCTGTATGGTAATAAGAGGCGCCATAGCAATCATAGCTACAATACCAAAAGCATCGGTCATTAAGTTTCCACCCAACGCCTCACAAGCGCCCATAGCAAAGGGAAGCATAAAGGTTGAGGTCATAGGTCCGCTGGCAACACCGCCCGAGTCAAAGGCAATACCGGTGTATATACTCGGAACAAAGAAACTGATAATAATAGAAACGGCATACCCGAATATTAAAAACGGCATAATTGATATACCGGTAAGAACCCTGAGCATTGAAATTCCGACCGAAGCAGAAACACCGATTGATAGAGCAACGGCAACAGATTTTTGAGTAATTGCACCGTTGGTTATATCGTTAACCTGTCTTTTGAGAGAATGAACGGCAGGCTCTGCAGTAACGACAAAGTAACCCATAAGCATACCTATGGGAATAAGAAGATATTTAAAGGAACTGCTTGCTATTTCGGCGCCGATAAGCCGTCCGGCAGGCATAAAGCCTACGTTAGCGCCGGTTAAAAAAAGAACAAGACCAATATAAGTGTAAATAAAGCCAAAGGACATTTTAAAGATATTATGCGGCTTATATCTTTTGGTTATAATTTGGAATATTACAAAAAGTAAAATAATAGGAACAAAGGCAAGACCTACCTCTTTTGCGTATATGGGAAGGGCTTTTGCAAATTGTCTGAAAGCCTCGGTTGTGGTTTTTATATCAGCAATTTCGTAAACAGATGTAGAGGGAAGTGGCTTATAGAATATACTGAGGAGAAGTACTGATAAAATAGGGCCTATACTGCAAAGTGCAACCAGACCAAAGCTATGCTCACCTGAATTTTTGCCTTTTTTGCTTGCGGCAAGACCTGCGCCAAGCGCCATAATAAAGGGTACGGTAATCGGACCGGTAGTAACGCCGCCAGAGTCAAAGGCGGTAGGAATAAATTCCTTCGGTGCAAAAAAAGCAAGGATAATTATTAAAGCGTAGAATATTACAAGCAGTTTTCTCAGCGGAATTTCTTTTTTATTTCTAATAAGAGTAATGCTAAGAAAAATTCCCACACCAATACCGACACAGTTTATAAGAAAAGAGTTGGGAATGGTTGGGACCTGCTCTGCAAGAACCTGAAGGTCGGGCTCAGAAACGGTAATAATAAAACCTAGCACAAAACATATAACAAGGGGTAAAAAAAGCTTTGCTTTTTTATTAAGGGATTTACCGATACCGTCACCAAGCGGCTCCATTGAAATTCCGGAACCGACGGTAAAAAAGCTTATTCCCAGGATAAGCAGAATTGTTCCGAATAAAAACAGAACAAGGACACCTGCGTCAAGGGTAATGCAGGTGACCGAAAGTATTAACACTATTAGTGCTATAGGCAAAACCGAAGTCAGGGATTCTTTTATGGATGCGAAAATATGTGCCATTAAGGTACCTCAGATGTTTTTATACTTACATTATACTATATCATAAGTCAAAAATTATTGCAACGGTATATAATCAAAAATAAATCAATTAATGCAGAACCTTCTTGACAATGCGTAGGTTTTAATGCAATACTGAAATTAACGTTTTTTGGTCTATTATAAGTATATATTAAGGAAGGGCTATTTAATGAAAGAAACGATTTAAAAATGGTATTATAAGCTTGGTTTTCAAAGTAAATTTGAGGAAGAATTTTTGAAGCTTCTTGATACTACCGAGCTTTTAAGTGATATAAAGCTAAGTGATGTAGCAGGAAGCAGTGAAAACTACGGACGAAATTTGCTTTATTACCTATATTTTATGGATGATATGGAAAGGTTTTATAAGGAGAAAAATATTCCAGAGGAAATCCTTATTGATACTGCAAAGGATATCGTTAGATGGAGCGAAACTCATTATGAGGTGCACTCTAAATTGGGTTTAAGCGAAACGGTATGGCTTTCCAACCATTTAAACGGTAAAATTTTCAAACTTGGAAGACTTCAGTTTGATTTCGGCGAATTTAAAAACGGTTATAATGAATATAACATAGCGAAAGGCGAAAAGAGAATTGGCGTGCATATTCCGTCTGACGGTCCATTAAAGGAGGAACTTTGTATTGTTTCCTTTAACTATGCCAGAGAATTTTTTGCAAAATATTTTCCCGAGTATGAATATAAATATTTTACCTGTTATTCCTGGCTTAATGATGATACCTTGGATAAATACAGCAGTGAAACATCTAATATTACTAAATTCCGCCGACTATTTACCGTAATTGACGGCTTTGAAAGTGACGATATTATAAAATATACTTTCCGTTGGGATAAAACCAGAGAAAATACAAAGGAATTCGAACCGACAAGCAGATTTGCAAAAGCCATAAAAGAGGCTGTGCTTGGCGGTGAAAAATTTTATGTAAGGCTTGGTATAATAGAAAAATAAGCAACAAAAAAACCACCCGTGAGGGTGGTTTTAAATTTGTTGCTTATTAGTTTTCAGCAAGGATGGTCGCGAGAAGGTCGCCGTCTTTTTCACAAACGTTAATCTTAAAGTAGGAAAGTTCGGGAAGCTCCTTCTGCATGGTTTCGAGAGAGGAAACGAAGGTGCTGTTCATACCATCGTAGGTTGTCTGAAGATTTGCTTTTGTGTCTTCAGGAATGTTGTCAAGCTCGTTTATTCTGATTTCCATAACGAAACCGGTGCCTTCAGCCTTAATGGTGGAAGAACAGGTCATGCCGGAAGATTCGCCAAAGCTTTCTTCCATAGTGGAAACAAGCTCATCTCTGTTTTTCTCAACGTAAGCCGCAACCTTATCCTCAGCGCTCATACCAAGCACGCCGCAAGCTATTAATGAGAACATCATAGCAAGAATCATTACGATAGCCAATAATTTTTTCATAACAAAATCCCCCTAAATATTTTGGTTTACTACATTATACCAAAGTTTAAACACAAGTGCAAGAGGATTTATTATTTTTTAATAGTTTTCAAAAAGATATTAAAAGTGTATTTTTTTAAAAAAACAGGAAAAAATCTACGAATAGTAGAATTTTAAGGGCGTATAGGTTAAAAAAACTCAGAGCAAACTCTTTTATACATAGGTTTACTTGAAGATATTGGTGACTTATAATTAGTGTAGTAAGTTTTAAGAGGTGAATTATGGATACCAAAAGTTTAGGTGCTTTAATTGCGAAGCTTCGTAAGAAAAGCGGATTGACCCAATCAAAGCTGGCTGAAATGCTTAATATAAGCGATAAGGCTATAAGCAGATGGGAAAGCGGTATGGGATATCCCGAAATAACTCAGTTTCCCGAGCTTTCGAAGATTTTCGGAGTAACCATTGACTATCTTATGACGGGGGAAAGAAAGGGTATTGCTATTGCGGGTAACATTTTAGCTGATATAGTAAAAACCGTTGACCATTATCCCAAGGTTGGTATGCTTGCCTATATTGATTGCGTAAATAAATCGGTAGGCGGCTGTGTTCCGAATACTGCTATAAATCTTGCTAAAATAGACGGAGATATACCTATTTCCGCCATAGGTAAAATCGGCGACGATGAATATGGAAGATACGTTTTGGGTGAGATAAGCCGATACAATATTGATACAAAGCAAATTTCGGTTTGTCCTTCAAATCATACAAGCTTCAGCGACGTTATCAGTCTGCCCTCCGGCGAGCGTACGTTTTTCCATACTAAAGGCTCAAACGTAGAGTTTTCCCCAAGCGATATTGATATTACGGCTCTTAACTGTGTGCTTCTACATATCGGATATGTATTTTTGCTTGATAAGTTTGATATGGAAGATGAGGAATATGGTACCGTAATGGCAAGATTTTTGCATGATGTTCAAAAGCACAGCATAAAAACCTCTATTGACGCTGTGAGCGACAGCAACGGAAATTATAAGGAAAAGATGCTTCCTGCTCTTAAATATTGTGACTATGCTATAGTTAACGAGTTTGAAAGCAGTATGATTTCAGGCCTTTCTCCTTATGACGAAGATGGTAAACTTAATATTGATAATATCCGTAAGACTATGGAGTTTATGGCGGAAAGCGGCGTAAAAGAAAAGGTTGTTGTTCACTGTAAACAGGCAGGTTTTTGTTATGATGTGCGCAGTGGTAAATTTACCGTTGTTCCGTCTCTTGATATACCTAAAGATAAAATTAAGGGAAGCGTTGGCGCGGGGGATGCCTTTTGCGCAGGTACTCTTTACGGTATATATAACGGTTTTGAAGATGAGCATATTCTTGAGTTTGCATCTGCCGCCGCGGCTTGTAATTTGTTCTCAGACGCTTCTGTGGGCGGCATGAAGCCCAAAGAAGAAATAGAAAAAATGGCTGAAATTTACGGGAGGAAAAAATTATGACAAGAAATGAATATAATGCACAGGTAGAAAAAGCATTAGAGCTTTTCGATAAGGCAGGTATTATACTTACCGAAGGCGAAAAAGAAAATATGGAGGTTGCCGATTTTGGTCAGGGCAAGGTAAACGAGCTTGGACTTCAGTTGGTTGTTTATGTTAATACCGAACGCGTTTGCGCTAAGGAAATGGTATTGCTTCCTTTCCAGACCTGTCCTGAACATATGCATATACCTACAAACGGAAAACCCGGCAAGGAAGAAACCTTCAGATGTCGTTACGGCGAGGTTTATCTTTATGTTTCGGGTGAGAAGAATACTGATAGTATTAAGGCAAAAATGCCTCCTTGCGACGTTTCGGTCTTCCACGAAATAGTTTTAAAGCCCGGTGAACAGTACACCTTAGAGCCGGAAACATGGCATTGGTTTCAGGCGGGTCCAAACGGCGCGGTAATTTCAGAATTCTCGACCAGAAGCACCGATGAAACCGATATTTTCACAGATAAAAAACTTGTAAGACAAACTGTTGTTGAGGGGTAAAAAATATGTTAGTTAACTTAAATGATGTATTGAAAAAAGCTCAGGAAAATCATTACGGCGTAGGACTTTTTAACACCACCGATACCGATATGGCTGAGGCTGTAATTGCTGCGGCTGAGGAAATGAATTCTCCGGTGATAATAGGTACTGCCGAGGTTCTTCTTCCTTTCGGTGAATTAAAGCTTATAGCACCGTCAATTATTGCCTTAGCTAAGAGAGCAAAGGTTCCCGTTGTTGTTCACTATGACCACGGTTTGACCTTTGACAGATGCTTAGAGGCTTTAAAACTTGGCTTCTCAAGCATTATGTTTGACGGCTCGGCAGGAGATACCGATGAAAACCTTAAGCAGACTGCTGAAATAGTTAAAATTGCACATTCCTTTGGTGCTACCGTTGAGGGTGAAATCGGTCACGTTGGTCAGGCTGATAATAATGATGGCGAAGCAAAAGATTTATATACCACTCCCGAAGAAGCCGAAGCTTTCGTTAAGGCTACCGGCGTTGACGCTTTGGCTGTTGCTATCGGTACTGCCCACGGCGCATATAAAACCAAACCCTGCCTCGATATTGAAAGATTAAAAGAAATCAGAGCAAAAATAGATACTCCTCTTGTTCTTCACGGCGGTTCGGGACTTTCCGATGATGACTTCAGAAATACTATACGTTACGGTATAGCAAAGGTTAACATATTTACCGACCTTTGCCTTGCAGGTAAGGAGGGTATGAAAGAGGGCCTTGAAAAAGACCTTGAATATCTTGAGATAAGAAATCTGAAGGTAGAAAAAATTAAAGCAGCCGTTAAGAGAAAAATAGAACTTTTCGGCAGCCAAAATAAAGCATAAATCAAAAAAGCAAACTGCTCAGCAGTTTGCTTTTTTTAGATAGAATAATTCTTCTAAAATTATTGTTGTATAATGTCTAAATATGGTGTTATTACAAAAATATAGACGAATTTTGTGTAAAATTTATAATTTTTTTGAAAAAATGTTGGAAAATTAATGAAATATTCACTAAAATCACTTGAAATTAAGCAATAACGATACTATAATATAAATATAAAAGTGCTTTTCAGGGATGTGAAATAAAATGAAGGTTAATGATAGTTCCTTCTATAATGAAGTGATATATAACGCTTATGAGTATTTCGGCTCTTTCTATAGCGATGATTTTACCCTTTTCAGAGTATGGGCGCCGGGCGCCGATGCCGTTTCGGTTGTAGGCGATTTTAATGGTTGGAATGGTTATGAGAATATTATGACGCGAAATGAAAACGGCACCTTTGAGGCAAAAATAAAGGGCGTTAAAATTTTCGATAACTATAAATACGCTATAACGAAAGGAGAAACCACCGTTTTAAAGGCTGACCCTTATGCCAGACATTTCGAAACGCCTCCGGGGACTAGTTCTAAAGTTTATTTTAATGAATATGAATGGAAAGATACTAAGTGGCGGGAAGACCTGAAGCTTAAAAATATTTATGAATCTCCCGTGAATATTTACGAGGTGCATTTAGGCTCTTGGGAAAGAAACGAGGACGGTTCTTTTCTCTCTTACACAGAAATTGCAAAACGACTTGGCAGTTACGTAAAGGAAATGGGGTACACCCACGTAGAGCTTATGCCTGTAACTGAATATCCATTTGAGGGTTCTTGGGGGTATCAGGTAAGCGGCTATTTTGCTCCAACCTCCCGCTACGGCACACCCGAGAATTTCAAACAGTTTGTTGATATAATGCACAAAGCGGGAATAGGGGTTATTCTTGACTGGGTTCCTGCCCATTTCCCTAAAGACGAGCCGTTTTTGTACCGCTTCGATACAACCCCTCTTTATGAATACGCTGATGAAAGGCGGGGGCTTCACAAGGAATGGGGTACTGCCGTGTTTGACTACGGCAAGGTTGAGGTTATGAACTTCCTTATAGGAAGCGCAGTTTACTGGCTTAAGGAATTTCATATTGACGGACTGAGAGTTGATGCCGTGGCGTCAATGCTTTATCTTGATTATGGCAGACACGACGGCGAATGGGAACCAAATTCCTTTGGAACAAGAGAGCATCTTGAGGCAATAGAGCTTCTCCGTCAGGTAAATAAGGCGGCATTTTCGGTTAATCCCTCGGTCCTTATGATTGCCGAGGAATCGACGGCATGGCCTATGGTAACAAAGCCTGCCGAGGCCGGCGGACTTGGTTTTAACTTTAAATGGAATATGGGCTGGATGAATGATATGTTAAGGTATACCTCTCTCGACCCGCTTTTTAGAAAGCATCATCACGATTGTCTTACATTTTCTTTCTTCTATGCCTTTAGTGAAAATTTTGTGCTGCCTATATCCCATGACGAAGTGGTCCACGGCAAATGCTCTCTTATAAACAAAATGCCGGGGGACTATGATATGAAGTTTTCGGGATTGCGCGCCTTTTATGCTTATATGATGGCGCACCCAGGCAAAAAACTTCTCTTTATGGGACAGGAATTCGCTCAGTTTATAGAATGGGATTACAAGAAAAGGCTTGATTGGTTTTTAAAGGATTATGAAGCCCATTGTAATATGAGCGAATATACAAAAGCGCTTAATAAATTTTACCTTAATAATCCCGCTTTTTTTGAAATAGACTATTCTTGGGAGGGCTTTAGCTGGATTTCTAACGACGACTATAATCAGAGTGTCATTTCTTTTAGAAGAAAGGCTAAGGACCAAAGCGAAATCATAGTGGTTTGTAATTTCGTTCCCGTAGAGCGAACCGACTATAAAATAGGTGTGCCCGAAAAAGGCAGTTACAAAACGGTTTTTTGCTCCGACTGGACAGAGTTTGGGGGAAAAACCGAAAAGCAAAAAACCTCGGTTAAGAGCGAGAACACCGAAATGCACGGGTTTGAAAACAGCATTTCTTTAAATCTTCCGCCTCTTAGCGTAACCTATTTTAAGATGAATAAAAGAAAAGCCAAGGCTTCTTTATAAACAAAAAATGGAGTGAGAATTTTGAAGAAGAATGAATGTGTAGCTATGCTTCTTGCAGGGGGTCAGGGAAGTCGATTGGGAGTATTAACCCAAAAAATTGCAAAGCCTGCCGTTCCATACGGAGGAAAGTACAGGATTATAGATTTCCCCCTTTCAAACTGCGTTAATTCTGGCATTGAAACGGTGGGAATTTTAACCCAGTATCAGCCTCTAGAACTTAACGGATATATTGGCAGCGGTAAACCATGGGACCTTGACCGTAACGGCGGAGGCGTCCATATTTTGCCTCCCTATCAGAAAAGTAAGGGTGGAGACTGGTATAAGGGTACTGCAAATGCTATTTATCAAAATATTCACTTTATAGAGAAGTACGACCCCGAATATGTTCTTGTCCTTTCGGGCGACCATATTTATAAAATGGATTATTCAAAGATGATAAAATTCCATAAGAAAAGCGGCGCTGACTGTACAATAGCCGTTATGGAGGTACCTTTCGAGGAAGCATCCCGTTTTGGTATAATGAACGCAAGAGAAGACGGTGAAATCTACGAATTTGAGGAGAAACCGGCTAATCCTAAAAGTAATCTCGCTTCTATGGGAATTTATGTTTTCAGTTGGGATAAACTTAGAGAGTATCTCATTATGGATGAGAAAAACAAGGAGTCGAGTAACGACTTCGGTAAAGACGTAATTCCGGCTATGCTTTATAGCAATCAAAAAATGATGGCATACAGATTTGACGGTTACTGGAAAGACGTAGGAACGGTTGAATCACTTTGGGATGCAAACCTTGACCTGCTTAATCCAAAGCTTGACCTAAAGCTTGACAGCAATGAATGGAAAATTTATTCCAGAACAGGTTGGCTTCCGCCTCAGTATATAAGCGAAACGGCGGAGGTAGAAAACAGCCTTATAAGCGACGGCTGTACCGTAAAAGGCAAGCTTGATTATTCAGTACTTTTTGAAAACGTAACGGTTGAAGAGGGCGCGAAGGTAGAATATTCTCTTATTATGCCGGGTGCAGTCATTAAAAAGGGCGCTCACGTGCAGTATGCTATAGTTGCCGAAAACGTTAAGGTGGGCGAGAATTCCGTGATTGGACAGAACCCACAGGAAATAACTGAACGAGATAACTGGGGCATAGCCGTTATAGGCGACAACGTAAAGGTTGGAAAAAATGCCGTAATAAAGGCTAAGTCTATGATAAGCAAAAACGTAAAGGAGGGCGAAGTAATATGAGAACCAACAATATGTTAGGAATAATTTTCGCTAACGTTCATGATAATCTTATTCCTGAGCTTACCGAAAAGCGTTCTATGGCGTCACTTCCTTTCGGCGCAAGATACCGTCTTATAGACTTTACTCTTTCTGCCCTTACTAATGCAGGTGTAAGTCAGGTGGGTATAATTACTAAAGAAAACTATCAGTCTCTGCTTGACCATATCGGAAGCGGCAGAGAATGGGACCTTGACAGAAAATCTGGCGGCCTTTATATACTTCCTCCCTTTGTGTCAGGCTCAAGCAGTGGAAATATTTATAAAACTCATCTTGAGGGATTAAGCGGAATTCTTAACTTTTTGAACCGTGCGAAGCAGGAATATGTAGCCGTTTGTGACAGTGACGTTGTGGCTAATATTGATATTGCTGATATGTTCAGAAAGCACGTTGAAAATGAGGCGGACTTTACCGTTGCTTATAAATACGGCAAACTTCCCAGAGTGCATGATAAAACTATGGTATTTACCTTAAATGAGGAAAGCCGTGTTGAAAAGATAGACTATATTAGGGAAAGAATTAATGCCGATTACAGTCTCGATGTTATGATTATGAGCAGACGGTTTTTAATAGATACTATAAAAGAGGCTATGGAAAAAGGACTTCACAGTCTGACTAAGGATATAGTCGGCACAAGACTTGATAAAATCAAGGTTATGGGATATAAGGTAGAGGGCTTTGCCGAGGTGATGGACACACCTGCCAGTTACTTTGACCTTAATATGAAGATGCTTGACAGTAAGGTAAGAAAACAGCTGTTTTTGCCCGAAAGACCTGTTTATACCAAAACCCATGACAGTATGCCTGCAAAATACTGTATTGGAAGTGACGTTAAAAATTCACTTATAGCTGACGGCTGCGTGATTGAAGGAACGGTTAAAAACAGTATTCTTTTCCGTAACGTTGTAGTTAAAAAAGGCGCTGTGGTTAATAATTCTATAATAATGCAGAATGCGGTTATCGGAGAAAATGCCAAAGTAGAATATACCGTAATGGATAAAATATCCGAAATTTCAGACGGTGTGGAAATATGCGGAACAAAACAGAAAAATGCCCTTGTTAAAAAAGGTGAAAAAGCAAAATAAAGGAGAAAAATATGAAAGTACTTTATGCAGCAAGTGAAGCCTATCCTTTTGCTATGTCAGGCGGACTTGCAGACGTTGCAGGGGCGCTTCCTAAAGCGCTTCGCCGCAGACTTATAGGTTGCAGAGTGGTTATGCCTCTTTATGATACAATTTCTGAGGAACTCAAAGCCAATATGAATTTTATAACGGGTATTACGGTGCCGGTTGCCTGGCGAAGACAGTATTGCGGTATATTTGAGGCTAAGGTAAACGGTATAATCTACTATCTGCTTGATAATCAGTATTATTTCAAAAGAGATGCTCTTTACGGCTTTTATGATGATGCCGAGCGCTACGCCTTTTTCTCAAGAGCCGTTATTGAAATGATTTCCTATATTGATTACAAACCCGATATAATTCACTGTAACGATTGGCAGACTGCCCTTATTCCCGTGTTCCTTAATGCTCTTTACAGAGAAAATCCTGAACACAGTAATATTCATACCGTATTAACCATCCATAATATTCAGTATCAGGGTAAATACGGTCATGAGCTTATCGGAGATGTTTTAGGTCTGCCTGACGGCACTACTCAGGTTATTGATTACGATAATTGCGTTAACTTTATGAAGGGCGGAATTCAGGAAGCAGACAGAGTTACTACCGTGTCTCCTACCTATGCTAAGGAAATTCTTGACCCTTATTACGCTCACGGACTTGACGGTATTTTGAATCAGCTGAGGGATAAGGTGTCGGGTATAGTTAACGGTATAGATGTAGAGGTTTATAATCCCGAAACCGATAAGTTTATTTATGAAAACTACAGCAAAGAAACCATAGATAAAAAGACAGTTAATAAAACCGAACTTCAAAAGGAACTTTCCTTGCCCGTTAGAGAAGACGTACCGGTTATAGGCATTGTTACCCGCCTTGTAAAGCATAAGGGACTTGACCTTGTAAAGCATGTTTTTGAGGATATGCTAAAAGCTGATGTTCAGTTTGCTATTCTCGGTTCGGGAGAATGGGAGTTTGAAACCTTCTTTCACGAAATGGCTAATAAATATCCCGAAAAGGTTGCCTTTAAAATGGGCTTTATTCCAGCTCTTGCAAGAAAAATATATGCAGGCGCGGATATATTCCTTATGCCGAGCCAAAGTGAACCTTGCGGTCTCGCGCAGATGGTAGCCCTTCGCTACGGCACTATTCCTATAGTCAGAGAAACGGGCGGTCTTGCCGATACGATAAGCGACAGCGGTGATAATATGGGCAACGGCTTTACCTTTAAGAGCTATAATGCCCACGATATGCTGGAAACAGTATGGCGCGCATTACAGGGCTATTCTGACAAGCAGGGCTGGAAGGCTCTTAAAATCAGAGCCATGGAATGTGATAACAGCTGGGGTAAATCTGCAAATGAATATATAAAACTTTATAAACAGATACTTGGCAAATAGTTAAAGGTGTGCTATACTAAAGGACGGTGATATTCACCGTCCTTTTTACATACTTATTACTGAAAGAAAGGGTGCTTTATTATGGGTTTGATTATTGTGGCAATAGTTTTCGGCATAATTGAAGGAATTACCGAGTGGCTGCCGGTAAGCAGTACGGGACATTTGATACTTTTTGAAGAAATTCTTCCTCAGTATGTATCTAAAGACGTATGGGATATGTTTCTGGTTATTATTCAGTTAGGCGCTATTCTGGCTTCGGTTATCCTTTTTTGGAATAAAATATGGCCTTTCCAAAAGCCCAACAAGCCTCTTGGTAAAAGTATAATTAAAAAGGAAAGCTTTGTACTCTGGCTTAAAGTTATTATTGCCACCATTCCCGGAGTAGTTTTCGTACTTCTCGGTTTAGACGAAAAATGCGATAAGTATTTTTATAATTCTACCGGCGTTGCAATTGCTTTAATAGTTTTCGGTATTTTGTTTATACTTATTGAGAGGTATAATAAAAAGCGGACGCCGAAATATGACGGAATAGGAGACATAACCTACACTATCGCCCTTTATATAGGTTTGTTTCAGCTTTTAGCCGCCGCTTTCCCGGGAACCAGCCGTTCTGGCGCAACAATACTCGGCGCTTTGCTTTTGGGTGTATCCCGTGTTGCTGCTTCGGAATTTACCTTTATTCTGGCAATTCCCGCTATGCTTGGCGCGAGTGCGCTTAAAATACTTGATTTTATAAAAACGGGTATGGTTTTAGGAACAAATGATATTATTTTCCTAAGCGTTGGTACTATTTGCGCCTTTATAGTATCGGTTATTGCTATTAAATTCCTTATGGGATATATTAAAAAACATAATTTCGAAGTTTTTGGTTATTACCGTATAATAATAGGAGTTATAGTTATTCTGTTTTTTGCAATAGCGAAATAATTGTTGACATATAAGAAGAAGTATAATAAAATGATAGAAACCGATGAGTAAGAAGAGTAATTTATTTTTAAATTCTCAGCGAGCCGTGAGTGGTGTAAGACGGCAATGGCGAAATAAATGAATGGGCTTACGAGGGCAACCTGAAATTTTAGTAGGGAAGACGGATTCCAACCGTTATAGCGGATAGCGTATGTCAGTGCGTGAAGTGTGCCTTAGGGCAAAGTCGGGTGGTACCGCGGATTAGTTTATTCGTCCCGAGTCTTTTTTAAGACTCGGGATTTTATTTTTAAAGGATGAAAAGTATGTTTATATTGTGCAGACGATGGCGTTTTAAATGTTGATTTTTTCTGAAAATATGATATTATAGTTATAAATTAACGGAGGAATAAATTATGATTTTTAACGGAATTGATTTTGATACCTATTTAAAAAACTATCCTGATGCAAACGGTTATTTCGGAAGCTACGGCGGAGCTTACATTAATGATGACCTTAAAAAAGCTATGGCTGAAATTACCGAGGCTTATTTTACTATATGTAAATCGAGAAAGTTTATAGATGAACTGAGAAGAATAAGAAAGGAATTTCAAGGCAGACCTACCCCTATTTCCCACCTTGAACGCCTTTCAAACAGCATTGGCAACGTTCAGCTTTACGTTAAGAGAGAGGACCTCAACCATACCGGCGCTCATAAGCTTAATCACTGTATGGGTGAAGCGTTGCTTGCTAAATATATGGGCAAGAAAAAGCTTATTGCCGAAACGGGTGCAGGTCAGCACGGTGTTGCTATCGCTACTGCCGCCGCTTATTTCGGTCTTGAATGTGACGTATATATGGGTAGTGTTGATATTAAAAAACAGGCTCCAAATGTTGCCCGTATGAAGATACTTGGTGCTAATGTTGTAGAGGTTACCCACGGTCTCGCAACCTTAAAAGAGGCTGTTGATGCTGCTTTTGAGGCGTATGCTAAGGATTATAAAAACAGTATATACTGCATTGGAAGTGTGGTTGGGCCTCATCCGTTTCCAATGATGGTACGCGACTTCCAGAGTGTTGTGGGTATAGAGGCAAGAGAACAGTTCGTTGAAATGACAGGTGAGCTTCCCGATGCTATCGTTGCCTGTGTAGGCGGCGGTTCTAACTCGGCGGGCTTCTTCTCGGGATTTTTAAATGACCCCGTTGATATTTACGGAATCGAGCCTCTCGGCAGAGGCACCAAAATGGGTGACCACGCCGCAAGTCTTAAATACGGTACCGACGGCGTTATGCACGGCTTTAACAGTATTATGTTAAAGGATGAAAACGGCGACCCTGCTCCCGTTTATTCCGTTGCCAGCGGTCTTGATTATCCATCAAGCGGTCCCGAACACGCCTTCCTTCATAAGCTTGGCAGAGTAAAATATGACGTTATCGGCGACGACGATACTATTGATGCTTTCTTTACACTCTCAAGGCTCGAAGGTATTATTCCGGCTATTGAAAGCTCACACGCCGTAGCTTACGGTATGAAGCTTGCAAAGGAAATGGGCAAGGGTAGCGTTCTTATTAATCTCTCGGGCAGAGGCGATAAGGATATGGATTACATTATTGAAAATTACGGTATAAGATAAAATTAAAAGCGAGTGTTTAACACTCGCTTTTTTTAAAAATTTCACCTATAAGAATTAAGTTTTCTCGGTCTGATATTTTAGTGTCTATAATTTCGCCTTTTATATTGTTTTTTGATTTAACCTTTACCTGACAGTAGTTCTCTGTAAAACCGCGATAGAACCCATCCTTGTCAATAGTTTCAAAAAGTACGGGATAGGTGCCGCCGATTTGTTTATTGAGGAAAGCAATTTCACTAAGGCTTACGGTCTCTGACATAAGCTTGCTTCGGCGATGCTTTTCGGATTTATCAACCTGATTTGGCAGTCCGTAGGCAACGGTGCCCTCCCGCCTTGAATAAGCGAAAATATGCGCGCTTGCAAAGCCGATTTCCTTAGCAAATGAAAGTGAACTGTTAAATTCTTTCTCATTTTCGCCTGCAAAGCCAACCATTATATCTGTGGTGATTGCGGCGTTATCAAACTGCTTTCTTATTCTAAAGCACAGGTCTTTATAAAAAGCGCTGTCGTATTTTCGGTTCATTCGCTTTAAGGTGGCATCACAGCCGGATTGTAAGGATAAATGAAACTGAGGACAGAATTTTTCAGCTTTTTTAAGCCTTATAAGCATTTCGTCAGTAATATGGTCAGGCTCAAGTGAACCAAGGCGAATTCTGTAAATACCCTCTATTTCATTAACAGCCTCAACGGCATCGCATATATTAAGATTATTTTCCTTTCCGTATGAGGTTAGGTTTATTCCTACAAGCACAACTTCTTTAAAACCTTTTGAAGCTAATATGGTAGCTTCTTTTTTTATTTCACCAATATCCTTTGAGCGTAAAGGACCGCGGGCAGAGGGGATTATGCAGTAAGAACAATATCTGTCACATCCGTCCTGAATTTTCATAAAAGCGCGGGTGCGTTCTTCAAAATCTGTGATGGGCAGGGTGTTAAAGCATTCATCTTTGCGATGCTTTTCCACCTGTATAACAGGTTTTTTTGTTTTTATAAATTTCTCTACAAGAGAGGGGATTATAGAGTGGTCGGTATTACCGACTATAATATCTGCAACCCCTAAAGACTCTGCGTCGTTTGGAAAAGCCTGAGGCATACAGCCGGTAAGCAAAATAACGGCATTTTTGTTTAATGCGCGGAATCTTCTGACAGCCTGACGGGTTTTGCGGTCGCTTTCGCCCGTTACGGTGCAAGAATTTATAACGTAAACGTCGGCTATGCTGTTATCTGAAATAACGGTATATCCCGCGTTTTCAAAAAGCTCTCGCATAACCTGAGTTTCATACTGATTAACTTTACAGCCTAGGGTATAAAAAGCAATTTTCAAGTCAATCCCTCCAAGGAAAGATTTTACTATAAAACCGATAATTTTTCAAGTGCTTGACAATTTTTGTCGAAAACTGTAAAATATATTACATAAATTATGGAGGTAATTCTATGATTGTTAAAGAAGTTTTATTAAATAATATTGACAGCGTAAACCGTTTTGTCTCAAAAATGGCGGAAAAGGATTTTGACATTGACCTTGTTCTCGGTAAATATCTTGTTAATGCAAAATCTATAATGGGTGTTTTGAGTCTTGACCTTACTCAGCCCGTAACGGTAAAAGCCCATACCGATAACGAAGATTTCCTTGAGGAAATCAAAGAGTATATATTCGAAAAGTAAAACAAAAGCAGTAGTCTTAAAAACTACTGCTTTTTAATTTACTTAAGAGTTATTGTTTTTGCATTTTCTATATGTATATGATTATCGCAAATGTTTTCGGGTAAGGTTCTGTGGGTGACAAGAATTACAGTTTTATCCTTAAGCTTTTTGATTTCAGTTAAGAAAGCAAATTCGGTTTCGCTGTCAAGGGCGGCGGTAGCCTCATCAAGAAGAAGTATGGGCGCGTCGCATACAAGCGCTCTTGCTATAGCAATTCGTTGGGCTTGTCCCTCGGAAATACCTAAACCGTCTTCTCCTATATAGGTATCAAGACCGTCGGGCAATGATGTTATAAAGTTTTCAAGCTGAGCTGCTTTAATGGCGGAAGAAATTTCATCCTCAGAAACCTTGTCGGCGCAAAGGGAGATATTTTCCCTGATAGTACCCGAAAGAACCATATTACCCTGAGGTACGTAAGAAAAAAGGGAACGGGTAGAGGCGTTTATTTCGTATTTGCCGTCAAAGGTGAGCTTGCCATAGTCTGCATTACTGTAACCGAGCAGTAACCGGAACAGAGTGCTTTTGCCAACTCCCGATTCACCCGTAATAGCGGTAACGGTGCCTCTTTTAACTGAAAAATCAGAGCTTTCAAGAATTTTATGCTCTCCGTAGGAAAAAGAAAGAGAATCGGCGTTAATTTCTTTAAATACGGTTTTTATCGTGTCGCTGACTTGCTCACTTAAGGGAAAAAGCTCTTCGTCAAGGTCGGCAATCTCGCAAATTCGCTCACTGGAGGAAAGCATACTCTGATATGCAGGGATAATACCTGAAATGCTCTGAAGCGGACCCCTAAGCTGAGATATAATCTGTAAAAAGGCGACTAGGGAACCAAAGGTGACAAGACCTTCTTTTATACCCGCCGCACCCCAAAGGAGCACGAGGAAATATCCAGCGGTAAAAAAGCAGTACATGCCGACTGAATAAACAATGCTTAAATTATTACGCTTGATTTTTATTTTGTAGTTTTCATCCTGCAAAACGTCAAGCTTTTTTGTAATAGGCTTTAAAGAGGAAAAGGATTTAATAACGCTTAGATTTTTAAAGCTTTCCTGTAAAAAGGCTTTGAGCCTTCCTTCGCTCTGTTGATGCTTAGTGTGAAGATAACGGTATTTGTGACCGATAAGCTTACATATAGCAGGAACTATAATACCGAGTAAAATAATTGCGGCGGCAAACTTCCAGTCAATCATAAGAATGGCTATACTGCCTGAAACTATTCTGGTTACTATAGAAACCAGTGATGGAACAATTGAGGTGGCGGTGGAAACAACTACCGAAACGTCAGAAGAAAAACGGTTTAATAAATCGCCAGAGTGGTAAAGGTTGACCTTGTCCAGCTTTTTTGTAAAAAGAGAAGCAAAAAGACCTTTCTTTATCCGTATTGCCATTTTAGCGGAAATAGAGGCGTTAAGGTGTGAGCCCAAAGCGGCAGATACGACCTGAAACAGAACAAGGGCAATGATAGTAAAGGCGAGGGGCATAAGCCTACCCGAAACCTCGCCTGAAGCTATATCTATTATTTTTTTTGACACTAAAGCCAAAGCTATGTAAATAACCGAGGAAAATGCCGAAAGCACCGAAGTGACGATTATTTTAAAAAGCTGGCTTTTTATAGAACTGGAAATAAGTTTTTTTGCGTTGTCCGATACTTTCTTATTCAAGAATGTCGTGCTCCTTTAAAACGTTTAAGAAAACCTTGATATCGGTCTTTGCGGTAGCTTCATCGATATCATACTCGTCTAATAAGGCGGTTAAAAGACTTTCTTCGTTTGTTTCCTTGCAAAGCTGATTCCAAAGGAAAGCGGCAGAATCGTTAAGGGTAATGGCGGCATTAAAATTCATAGTATTTTCGCCTACAGGCACGATAAGATTCTGTCCTGCAACCGTTCTTAAAATGAATCCGTTTTTGATTTTCATAATGAATCCTCCAAAACATTTGTAAAATTATTATAACTTATTATAAATTATATTGCAAGTGTAACCGTTTTTGTTTATAATATTACTGTAAATGATATTAAGCAAGGCTTTAAAATATTCTTGAAAAGAGGAAAAATAATGGATAATTGCCGTGAACATTTAGTTCCTATAAAAAAGGACAGCAAGGTTATGGGAATGATTGTTTTGATTTGGGTTATGATGCTGGCTGTTGTATTTTTATGTGTAACCTGGGTTTCTAAATTGGGAGTATTTTCCTTTATACTGAGCGTTGCCGCTATAGCCGGCGGTGTGTGGCTTACGAGACAGCTTAACGTTGAGTATGAATATATCTTCACAAACGGTGAAATAGACGTAGACCTTATAACTAATAAATCGGCAAGAAAACGCCTTATCACCTTCAAGTGCAAGGATATTGACAGAATTGAGAAATATACTAAAGGTCTTCCTATGTTTGAAAAGCAGCAGTATGATAAAAAGAGCATTTACTGTAACGAGAAAGACAGCGATACCTACTGTATTTCCTTTAAGCACCGCTTAGGTAAGGTTTGCCTTGTAATGCAGATTAATGAAAATATGCAAAACGTTATAACGCCTTATCTTGATAAAATTCTTGCTCGCGAGGCTTTTAAATAATGAGGGTTTTTACGGCACAAAACGTAAAACGTGCAGAAGAGATAGCGTCAAAAAGCGGTTTTTCCTATTTTGATATGATGGAAAATGCAGGAAAAAGCGTGGCAGACGAAATATGCAAAAGAAAAGAAGTTATTGGCAAAACCGTTAAAGTTTTATGTGGCGGCGGTGGAAATGGCGGAGACGGTTATGTCGTAGCCCGTCTTTTAAGGAAAAAAGGCGCTAAGGTTTCGGTTGTTGCCTTTGCTGAAAATCTTTCGGGTACTGCAGGGCAGATGAAAGCCCTTTTTGATGGAGAAACAATAAAGTACAATAAGGGAGTTTTTGAAAATTCCGATATAATTGTTGATGCTCTTTTCGGTATCGGTCTTAATAAGGAAATAAGCGGAGATGCCGCTGATATAGTAAAAGAAATAAATATTACCAAAGCCTTTAAGGTAGCTGTCGATATTCCGTCGGGGCTTTTTGCTGATAAGGGTGAAACGACGCTGTGTATAAGGGCTGATTTAACCGTTACCTTTATTGCTTATAAGCTTTGTCAGCTTATTTTCCCCGCCAGAAAAGAATGCGGTGAAATCGTACTTTCCAAAATCGGTTTTGACGAGAAGGTTTATGAAGATATTGAAGCTGTAGGCAGAGTAATAACTCCACCCCGCTTTAAGAAAAGAGAAAGCAACACTCATAAAGGGACCTACGGCACGGCTTCTCTTATAGTCGGTAGTTACGGTATGGCTGGCGCCGCAATTTTATCCCTTAAGGGCTGTCTTTTAAGTGGTGTGGGAATTGCAAGAGCCGTTATTGAGGAAAGTATTTATCCTATAATTACCGTAGCGGCTCCCGAAGCGGTCTGCGACGTTTATAAAATCGGCGATAGCTGTGAAAAGGTTATTAATAATGCTTTAAAAAGTGATGCGGTGCTTATTGGCTGCGGACTTTCTAAGGGCGACTATCAGCGAGAACTTTTAATAGAAACTGCAAAAAGTGTAAAAGGAAAACTGATAATTGATGCCGACGGAATAAATCTTCTTAGTGAAAACATAGAATGTATAGAACATTCTGTGGCAGATATTGTTCTTACTCCTCATCCTGCCGAAATGGCAAGACTTTGCAAGACAAGTGTGAAAGAGATAGAGAGTAATAGAATTTATTACTGCAAAAAACTTGCAAAAGAGCTTTCTTGCACCGTTGCTTTAAAGGGCGCTGTTACCTTGATTTCAAATAAATACGGTGAGCTTTACTTTAATCTTACCGGAAATCCCTCCATGGCAAAGGGCGGAAGCGGAGATACCCTTTCTGGTATAATCGTATCTTTGGCGGCGCAGGGGATGAGTTCCTTTGATGCGGCTGTTTGCGGCGTTTATGTTCACGGTCTTGCAGGAGACATGGCGGCAGAGCTTGATGGTGAAATTTCAGCGCTTCCCTCTGATATGGCTCGGTGTCTGCCCTCGGTGTTTAAAAAACTCGGGGAGTAGATTATATGAAAAAAATTATATGCGTTTTGTTGGTTTTGCTTTCTTTAGCCGGATGCGGTAGTATTAATGCCGTTACCCCTGTTAATCGAGGTATAGCCTACAGGGCGCATATTTTTTATTATGGTAAGGAATATGACTGTGACGTAAAAATCGATGAACAGGGCAGGGCGGAGTATCGGATAAGAGATGGTCAGCTATCAGGACTTTGCCTTTGCTTTTACGGGGATAAAATAAAATATTCATATATGGATAAAGAATTCGAAGAATCCTTTGCTTTAAACGGCGGAATGCTTAATACCCTTTATGAAATGAATGAAAGTATCTCTGATGACTGTAAGGTGGAAAAAACAGATAACGAGTGGGTATTAAATGGCGAAACGGCGAATGGGGAATACGAGCTTTTTTTATCCGGCGGCGGACTTCCGATAAAAGCATGCCTTGACGGTGACTCTTTTTATGTTGACTTTTACGATGTGACCCTTATTAAATGTGAATAAATTTGTAAATATATAAAAATTTTTAAAAAAATTCAATTTTATGTATTTACATAATGAAAGAAAAGTGTTAAAATGTTAACGTATGAGAATTTGAGCTATTATGCTTATTCTCTCCAGACTATATAAGGGGGATTTAATCCATGGCAAGAAAGTTTAAAACCATGGACGGTAATAATGCTGCTGCTTACGTATCTTATGCGTTTACTGAAGTAGCCGGTATTTATCCTATTACTCCGTCCAGCCCTATGGCAGACTACACTGATCAGTGGGCAGCACAGGGCGTTAAAAACATTTTCGGCACAACCGTTAATGTTGTAGAGATGCAGTCTGAGGCAGGCGCTTCCGGTACCGTTCACGGTTCTTTGGCAGCAGGTGCTTTAACCACCACCTATACCGCTTCTCAGGGTCTTCTCCTCATGATTCCGAATATGTATAAAATAGCCGGTGAGCTTCTTCCCTGCGTGTTCCACGTATCCGCACGTTGTGTAGCTTCCCACGCTCTTAACATTTTCGGCGACCATTCCGACGTATATGCATGCCGTCAGACCGGTTTTGCTATGCTCGCTGAAACCAATACTCAGGAAGTTATGGACCTCGGCGCTGTTGCTCACCTTGCAACTATCGAAGGCAGAGTTCCTTTCATCAACTTCTTTGACGGTTTCAGAACTTCTCACGAAATTCAGAAAATTCAGGTTTGGGATTACGACGTTCTTAAAGAAATGTGCAATATGGAGGCTGTTGATGCTTTCCGTAAACGCGCTCTTAATCCTGAGCATCCTGTAATGCGCGGTTCTCACCAGAACGGCGATATATTCTTCCAGAACAGAGAAGCTTGTAACAAATATTATAACGAACTTCCCGCTGTTGTTGAAAAGTATATGGACAAGGTAAACGAGCAGCTCGGTACCGACTATAAGCTCTTCAACTACTACGGTGCAGCTGATGCTGAGCGCGTTATCGTTGCTATGGGCTCTATCTGTGACGTTGCAGAAGAAGTTATTGATTACCTTACCGCTATGGGCGAAAAGGTTGGTCTTATTAAGGTAAGACTTTATCGTCCTTTCAGCGCCGCTAAGTTTGTAGAGGCTATTCCTGCTACCGCTAAGTCTATTGCAGTCCTTGACCGTACAAAAGAACCCGGCGCTATCGGCGAACCTCTCTATCTTGATGTTGTATCTGCTCTTGCCGCTACCGGCAGAAAGATTGATAATGTTATCGGCGGCCGTTACGGTCTTGGATCTAAGGATACTCCTCCTTCCAGCGTATTTGCCGTATTCGATGAATTAGCTAAGGCTGAACCTAAGGCACAGTTCACTATTGGTATCAACGATGACGTTACTTATCTTTCTCTTGAAGAGAAGCCTGCTCCTAACACTGCTGCTGAAGGCACTAAGGAATGCAAGTTCTGGGGTCTCGGCGGTGATGGTACCGTAGGTGCTAACAAAGACTCCATCAAGATTATCGGTGACCACACCGACAAATATGTTCAGGCTTACTTCCAGTATGACTCTAAGAAGACCGGTGGTATTACTATCTCCCATCTTCGTTTCGGCGATAAGCCCATTAAGAGCCCTTACTACATCAATAAAGCTGACTTCGTAGCCTGCCATAATCCTTCCTATGTAACCAAGGGTTATAAGATGGTTAACGACGTTAAACCCGGCGGTACCTTCCTTATTAACTGCCAGTGGTCTCCTGAAGAGCTTGAGCATCATCTTAATGCTGAAGCTAAGCGTTATATCGCTAACAACAACATTAATCTTTATACCGTTAACGCTATTGACCTTGCTGCTGAAATCGGCCTTGGCAAGCGTACCAATACTGTTCTTCAGTCTGCTTTCTTTGCTCTTTCCGGCGTACTTCCCAGAGAAGATGCTATCGCTTACATGAAAGAAAAAGCTCAGAAGTTCATGAAGAAGGGTAAAGAAATCGTTGAAATGAACGAAAAGGCAATTGATGCCGGTGCTAACGCTTACGTTAAAATAGATGTTCCTGCAACATGGGCTGACGCTGTTGACGCTCCTGTAGCTGAAATAGCTGAAGATTCTTCTAAGCTCGTTAAGATGGTAGAAAAGGTTATGAAGCCCGTTGGTCTTATGAACGGCGACGCTCTTCCTGTATCTGCTTTCGTTGACCATGCTGACGGTACCTTTGAACAGGGCGCATCTGCTTTTGAAAAGCGCGGCGTTGCTGTTATGGTTCCTGCTTGGAATAATGAAACCTGCGTAGGCTGTAATAAGTGTTCTTACGTATGTCCTCACGCTACCATTCGTCCTTTTGCTCTTTCTGCTGATGAAAAGGCTGCTGCTCCTGCTAACCTTAAGGTTGCAGATAAGGTTAAGGCTGTTACCAATAAGGGTTATGAATTCACTCTTGTTGTATCTCCTATGGACTGTATGGGATGCGGAGTTTGTATCGGCGAATGTCCCACCAAGTCTCTTACTATGGTTCCTACCGAATCTCAGCTTAAGGAACAGGATGTATTTGATTACTGCGTAGCTAACGTAACTGAAAAGGCCGACGTTGCTTCTGATGCAACCGTTATCGCTTCTCAGTTTAAGAAGCCCTTGCTCGAGTTCTCCGGTTCTTGCGCAGGTTGTGCCGAAACCGCTTACGCTCGTCTTGTTACCCAGCTCTTCGGTGACAGAATGTATATTTCTAACGCTACCGGTTGTTCTTCGATCTGGGGCGGCCCTGCTGCTACTTCTCCTTACACCGTTAATGCAGACGGTCACGGTCCTGCTTGGGCTAACTCCCTCTTTGAAGATAACGCTGAACACGGTCTTGGTATGTATCTCGGTCAGAAGGCTATCCGTGACAGACTTATAGCTCTCGTTAGTGAAATGGCTGCTTCCGATAAGGCTTCTGATGAATTCAAGTCTGCTGCTGAAAATTATCTTAACACCGCAGAAGACGGTAAGACTAACGGTGCTGCTGCTGATACTCTTATTGCTGAACTTGAAAAGGCTGCTGCTCAGGGTTGTCCCACCGCTTCCGAGGTTCTCACTAATAAGGAATTCCTTTCTAAGAAATCTGTATGGATTTTCGGTGGTGACGGTTGGGCATACGATATTGGCTTCGGCGGTCTTGACCATGTTCTTGCTTCCGGTAACGACGTAAACGTTATGGTATTTGATACTGAGGTTTACTCCAACACCGGCGGTCAGGCTTCTAAGGCTTCTCAGATAGGTCAGGTTGCACAGTTTGCTGCTGCAGGTAAAGCTATCGCTAAGAAGAGCCTTGCTGAAATCGCTATGTCTTATGGCTATATCTATGTTGCTCAGATTGCAATGGGCGCTGACCAGAATCAGACCTTAAAGGCAATCCGTGAAGCTGAAGCTTATCCCGGTCCTTCTCTTATTATCTGCTACGCTCCTTGCGAAATGCATAGCATTAAGGGCGGTATGGTTAATTGCCAGAAGGAAATGAAGAAGGCTGTTGATTGCGGTTACTGGAATATGTTCCGCTACAATCCTGCACTCAAGGCTGAAGGCAAGAATCCATTCTCTCTTGACAGCAAGCCTGCTACCGGTGATTACAAAGAATTCCTCCTCGGCGAAGCTCGCTATGCTTCTCTTACCCGTTCCTTCCCCGAACGTGCCGAAGAACTCTTTGAAAAGGCTGCTCAGACTGCTAAGGCTAACAGAGAACATCTTGAAAAACTCGTTGAGCTTTACGGCAAATAATTAATTAATAAAAGCGTAATGCCTAAACGGGCATTACGCTTTATTTTTGGTGTCTTTAGACGTGGAAATAAACCCCCAGTTCTACTGGGGGAAGATAAAAAGAGTAGGGCTACAATAAAA
>SVQC01000013.1:9620-40068 GCA_015065585.1 Oscillospiraceae bacterium | reverse complement strand
TTTTACAACGAAAACCACACGCTAAGCGTGTGGTTCCAAAGAGGCTTTTGCCGATGAGTAATCCCGCCGCAGCGGTAGGCTCCACTTGTCAGGGGAGCTGGCAAAACCGTAAGGTTTTGACTGAGGGGTAGTTCGGTAGAATTCGTATTTCTCTCCCTCCGTCTTTTTGCTTCGCAAAAATCCACCTCCCTCATCAGATGGAGGCGGACTGCCGTATATACGGCAGTGGGGCACGTTTGCGATTGACAGATTATTCAGTGGACTTTCAGTCCAGCCAGTAACAGCGGCTTATAGCCGCAGAGCAAACTACCGGCTTAGTCGGTAATCATGATTTTTAAAAATATGTAGCAATTACAGTTTGAATGTAGTATAATAAGAGAAATAATATAAATAAACCTAGGAATAAAGGTGACTTATTTATGAAAATCATAGTTTCCGGTTGCGGAAAAATCGGCGAAACTATAATATCAAGCCTTGTCAACGAAGGTCATGACGTTACGGCTATGGATAAATCTGCCGTCGTAATTGAAGAAATCACAAATTTATACGACGTTATGGGAATCTGCGGTAACGGCGCTGATTGTGAGACTCTTGAAGAAGCAGGGGTTAAAAACGCCGAGCTTTTTATAAGCGTTACTGATTCGGACGAGCTTAATATGCTCTCTTGCTATCTCGCAAAGCGTATGGGCGCTAAGCACACTATTGCCCGTATAAGAAATCCCGAATATAACGATAAGAGCCTTGGTTTTATGCGACACCATCTTGATATTGATATGGCTATTAATCCCGAACTTATGGCTGCCCGCGAAATCTACCGTCTTTTAAAGCTTCCCAGTGCCGCTAAGGTCGAAACCTTTTCGGGAAGAACCTTTGAAATGGTAGAAATAAAGCTTAAAAACGACTCTGTTCTTGACGGTCTGAGCCTTATAGAAATGCGTAAAAAGTATCAGGTTAACGTTCTTGTTTGCATCGTAAAGCGCGGCGAGGAAATTTATATTCCCGACGGTAATTTTATACTTAGAAGCGACGACAGAATAGGTATTACCGCTACTCCTCCCGAAATTCTTAAATTCTTTAAAATGCTGAAAATTAATCAGAAACAGGCTAAAAACGTCCTTTTAATAGGCGCAGGCAAAGCGGCTTTCTATCTTTCGAAAATGTTACTTTCGGGTTCCAGTAACGTAAAGATAATTGAAACAAATGCAAGTAAGTGCGAAAAATTCAGCGAGCTTTTCCCCGCTGCCGTTATTATAAACGGTGACGGCACGAATCAGGACCTGCTTTTAGAAGAAGGCATTAAAGATATTGACGCTTTTGTTTCTCTTACGGGTTCTGACGAGAAGAATATTCTTCTTTCCTATGTTGCTTCTTCTGCCCAGGTGCCTAAGGTTATTGCTAAAATTAACCATCGAGAATATGTTTCTATGGCTCAGAAGCTTGGTAATGACAGTATTGTTACACCTAAAAAGCTTGTAGCCGACCTGCTTGTACGTTACGCACGCGGTTTACAGAACTCTCTTGGCAGTAAAATTGAATCTCTTTATCAGTTAATGGATTCTAATGCTGAGCTTCTTGAATTTATAGTACAATCAGATTCAAAGGTAATCGGGACCCCATTTAAAGAGCTTGATACAAAAAAAGGTGTTCTCATAGCGGGTATTATCAGAAACCGCAAGGCAATAATTCCCTCCGGCGATGATTTCTTGCAGGCAAAAGACAAGGTTATCATAATTTCCGAAACTTCGGGTATGAAAGACCTTGACGGTATTGTTAAATAAGAGGTGCCTTGATGAACAAAAGAATCGTTCTAAGTATTTTAGGAAAAATTTTGCAGATTGAAGCTTTGTTCCTGCTTTTCCCTGCAATCGTTTCTCTTATATATAATGAAAAATCTCTTTGGGCATTTCTGGTTACCTCCGTTCTGACCGCTGGCGTAGGCTTTTTGCTTACGATAGTTTTCAAGCCAAAAACCGCCGTTATTTACGCACGCGAGGGCTTAGTTATTGTAGGTCTTGCATGGATAGTAATGTCCCTTTTCGGTGCCCTGCCCTTTTATTTAAGCCGCGAAATTCCATCATATATTGACTCTTTTTTTGAAATTGTCAGCGGTTTTACCACAACGGGTTCTTCAATTTTAACGAACGTTGAAGGTCTTTCCCACGGTTGTCTTTTATGGAGAAGCTTTTCACATTGGATTGGCGGTATGGGCGTTCTTGTTTTTGTTACGGCAATTATACCAAATATGTCCGACCGTTCTATACACATTATCCGCGCCGAAATGCCTGGCCCCATTATTGGCAAACTTGTTCCCCGTATTAAAGATACCTCACGAGTCCTTTATCTGATATATATAGTTATGACCGCTGTGGAAATAATTTTTCTTCTTTTCGGTGGACTGGACCTTTTTGAAAGTGCTGTGCTTTCTTTTGGTACCGCAGGAACAGGCGGTTTCGCTATAAGAAACGACGGCATCGGCTCTTATTCCCCTTATGTGCAGTGGGTATTAACTATTTTTATGCTTTTATTCGGCATTAACTTTAATCTTTATTATATGTGCCTATTAAAGAGATTTAAATCTGCCCTTAAAAGCGAAGAACTTTGGACTTATATTTGTATCGCCATAGGTGCAACCTGTATAATAACTACTAATCTTTACTTTACAATGCCCGAGTTTAATAACATCAGCGATACTGTTCGCACCTCGGCGTTTCACGTTGCCTCTCTTATTACAACAACAGGTTATTCCTGCGGTGACTTTAATCTTTGGCCTAACCTTTCAAAAGCTATTTTGTTCATACTTATGTTCACGGGTGCTTGCGCGGGTTCTACCGCTGGCGGATTCAAGATCTCACGAGTTATCATTATGTTTAAAACAATTAAAAAGGAATGTCACCGCCTTATTCATCCACGCTCGGTAAAAGCCATAAGTTTCGAAGACAAAGCTCTTGACAATAACACCCGCCACGGTGTAACTGCTTACCTTGCCCTTTACTCCGTTTGTATATTAGCTGTATTTCTCCTGCTTTCCTTTGATAAGCTTTCCTTCGAAAGCAACTTCTCGGCGGCGGTATCTTGCTTTAATAATATAGGTCCCGGTTTTGACGCCGTTGGACCGGCATCAAACTTTGCTCTCTACAGTAATTTTTCAAAAATAGTCCTGTCCTTTGCAATGCTTCTCGGACGACTGGAAATTTACCCGCTGCTTCTAACCTTCTCCCTTGGAATATGGAAACGCAGCAAATAAAACATTTATATGCCGTATTCTTAATTACAGTAGAAACGATGCGCGAAATATCGTGCATCGTTTAATCTTTGAATACGCCTTTAAAAAGAAAATATTTTTACATATTATAATACGCTAATAATATTTATATTTCTCTTTTTAGCGTAATCAAGAGCAATTTTTGTTCCGCTTTTTCGGGTAGTTTTTATACCTTGTTCATCATAGTAGACGATACAAAATTGACTATTATCTATCATTTCGTAATTGCGTTCTACGTAGGTAGCTCTTCCTGCATTCTTTATTTTTTAGGGGTAATATGTATCCTCGTAGCTATCAAGCAAGTAATTCTTATACCGTTCACTTATATATGGATATTCCGCCCGTACATAGACTCGTTTTATGTGCGGGTATTTTTCTTTTATTTTGGTTACTGTTTCATGGCACAAGCTATTAAATCGGCTCTTACTTCCGAAAAAGAACGTATCCACCCGTTTATTAACAATCAAATTTTCAATTATTTCAACAAGTTTTGATTTTAGTTCTTCGGTCTCATTTATATCTCTATGACCGAAAAAACAGCAAGTATTTTTAATCATAATCTTCTCCTCAAAATTTAATAGATATACTATATATCCATTTTAATATTATAACACATAATATATCTAAAATAAATATATAATATATTTGTTATGAGGTGATATTTTGGCTATCAAGAGTGTTTCAATAAGAATTGAAGAAGAAATGCTGAATAAAATTTCACACATTGCCGATTACGAGGGCAGAAGTGTCAACAGTCAGGTTCTTGTTTTAATAAGAGAAAATATTAAAGCTTTTGAAGATACCAATGGTGCTATAGACGGCAATATTACTCCAGCCACAAACGTAAAACCTACTCGAAAATAGACAAAAACTCTCTGCAAAGCTTCTGCAGAGAGTTTTATATTCTTAATAGTATAATGCCAAGCGTACTTTTTATTTTTCGAATTTAAATCTATTTACCTTTTTGCCCTTAACTCCCGGTTTTACAGCAAGGACGCAGCCTGCAAGAGGTTCGTCCTTTAGCACCAAATTATGAGAAGCCGAGGTGATTATAAGGGTGTCAAAATCATCTCCACCAAAAGTACAGCAACTAGGCTGGCTTACAGGAAGCGTTATTTCTTCGATTATTTTTCCGCTTTGTGTATCAATACATACTATTTTGCCGCTTCCCCAAAGAGCGAGCCACAAATTACCGTTCTCGTCAATAGTCATCCCGTCAGGCGAACCCTCGGTATGCTCTATAAGTACACGACGGTTTTCTATTTTCCCATTACCGACAAAATCAAAGCAATCAGTGGTTTTCTTATAGGTATCGGTATAATAAAAAATACCTTTCTTTTCGTCCCAATCAAGACCGTTTGAATTTCCAACCTTATCAAATAGCTCGGTAACGGTGCCCTTTTTATCCATACAGTAAAAGGCGCCGGAAAAGTCACGGGTAATAGTACCGCCGTAAACACAGCCGTCAGGACCAACCTTACCGTCATTAAAGCGTAATCCTTTAAGGGTAAACGGATTGTTTATCTTTTTAAATAAATCGCCCGTAATTTCATATATGCCCGTTTGAGCGCCGCTATAAATTTCGCCGCCCGTTCCTAAAAAGATAAAGCCGATTTGTTCAGGCATAACCCTGTCTTCAACCTTCAAGGTTTTCCAATCGATAGTACGGAAGCGTTTGCCGTTGATATCGGTCATATACAATCTCTTATTTATCTCGTCATAAACAGGGCCTTCACCTATTATGCAAAGCGCGTCGGTTATAATTTCTGCCTTCATTAAACCACCCTCTCATTAAAGATATCATAACAAAATAACTTTATAGAGTCAACAAAAAAGCACGCTGAAAGCTAAGTTTCAGTGTGCTTCTTATTAATTACATATTATTCAGCATCAAGGTTTGCTTCAGCTTCAGCCTGAATATCGGGGTCATAGGAAAGAACGGGTTTAAGGTCTTTTCCTTTAATTTTTCTGTCCACATAGCTCTTGGTAATCTTAACAACAAGAGGACAAAGAACAACTACACCGATAAGGTTGGGTATCATCATAAGACCGTTGAAGGTATCGGATATATCCCAAGCGAGAGAAGAAGAAAGCACAGCGCCGAATATAATGGTACAAACGTGAATTATTCTGAAAATATAAGTGGTTTTTGCGCCAAAGAGATATTCCCAAGCTTTTGAACCGTAATGAGACCATCCAAGAACGGTAGTGAAAGCAAAAAGGAACATAGCGATAGCGATAAATCTCTGACCTATATTGCCCCATTGGAACACATAATTAAAGGCACCGCCTACGAGAGTAGCATCGGTAAGACCGGCAGCAATTTCACCGGTTTCAACGTTAAACGCGCCACCTGCAAGACCGCCGGAGGTAAGTACAACAAGAGCAGTCATGGTACAAACAACCATAGTATCTGCAAACACTTCGAATATACCCCACATACCCTGCTTAACAGGTTCTTTAACGTTGGAGTTTGAGTGAACCATAACAGAAGAACCAAGACCGGCTTCGTTAGAGAACACACCGCGCTTAAATCCGTTGGTCATAGCTACGATAACGCCGCCGATACCACCGCCTACAAAAGCTTCGGGCTTGAAAGCATTTACGAAAATAGCCTTGAAAGCAGGAATAATAGCGTTGTAGTTAATACCGATAATAACAAGGCTTCCTGCAACGAAAAGCACTACCATAAAGGGTACGATTTTTTCAGCAACGTTTGCAATACGCTTAAGACCGCCGAGTGTAATAAGAGCAGTAAGCACCATAATTACTACACCGATGATAACATTATAAAGGGAAACGTTACCAAATACCATAATGCTGGAAAGAGATTTAACCTCAAAAGCAACAGCAACGTTAGCAACGATTTTATTTACCTGACCCATACTTCCGATACCAAAGGAAGCAAGCATGGTAAAGATAGAGAATAAAACAGCAAGAACAGTACCAATCCATTTACAGCCTTTCTTTCTTCCAAGACCGTCTTTAAGATAGTACATAGCGCCTCCGGACCATTCGCCCTTAGGATTCTTTCTGCGGAAATACATACCGAGAACATTTTCGGAATAGTTGGTCATCATGCCGAAGAACGCGGCAACCCACATCCAGAAAACAGCGCCTGCGCCACCGATACATATAGCGGCGGCAACACCGGCAATATTACCGGTACCAACGGTAGCGGCAAGAGCAGTACAAAGAGCCTGGAATGGAGAAATAGAGCCTTTTTCTTTACTGTGGCCTATAACGTCCTTCTTAAAAAGACTACCAATTGTCTTTTTCCACCAGTGTCCGAGTCTTGACACCTGAAAAACCTTGGTAACCAGGGTCATGAGAATACCGGTACCAATAAGAAGTACAAGACCGGGAATTCCCCAAACGACACCGTTGACAGCGCCGTTTATTTCTGCGATTTTGTCTAACATAATTTTTCCTCCCGTAAAATAAAATAACTGTCTTTAAAACATAAAGACAGCTCTGGAGAAAAGCCCTTTCGGACCTTTTTTCATCCCTGTCCTTTTGCCTGAGAGATTTGCGTTACGCTTTCACCTTCGGCACTCAATTTAATGAGATTCTCCAGAGAGCCATCCCCTTACAGTCTTTTCGGTAAACCGAGCCTGAGAGTGTTACTCCTTCGGCAGCAATGCTTTTCCTGTAAGATTCATCTGGCATTAAATTTACGCATAACATTATAATACATAATATTCGCTTTTGCAACAATAAATTAATAAAATATTAATATTTTCACTCTATTTACTAAAAAACAGTTGAAACAAAGTCTGTTTTATGAGATAATAGTACATATTTTCAAGGGAAGGAGACTAAATACTGTGTATAAATTAATGATTCCCGAAAATTACAAATCTCTGCTTACTCTCAAAGAAACGGAAATTGCCATAAAAAAAGTAAAAGACTATTTTGAAAAGGACCTTGCCTTAAAGTTAGGTCTTGTTCGCGTTTCTGCGCCTTTGTTTGTAGATAAAAACAGTGGTATGAACGACACCTTAAACGGAACTGAACGTCCTGTCACCTTTGACATCAAGGATACCGGCGCCGATATGGAAATTGTTCACTCCCTTGCCAAATGGAAGCGTGACGCCCTTGGCAGATACGGTTTTAACCGCGGTGAAGGTCTTTATACCGATATGAATGCAATAAGACGCGACGAGGACCTTGATAATATCCATTCCGTTTTCGTAGACCAGTGGGACTGGGAAAAGGTAATCGAAAAAAGCGACCGTAATGAAAAAACCTTAAAGGATACGGTAAACGCCGTTTATTCCGCCCTTAAGAGTACCGAAGATTATATTGCAAAGGAATATGACTTCATAACCCCCATTTTACCCGAAAGCATTTTCTTTATTACCACCGAGGAACTGCTTAATATGTATCCTGACCTTACGGCTAAAGAGCGTGAAAACGAAATTGCAAAAAAACACGGTGCCGTTTTCATTATGCAAATCGGCGGCGACCTTTCAAACGGCACTCCCCACGACGGCAGAGCCCCCGATTATGACGATTGGTCTCTTAACGGTGACATTATCGTTTACTACCCCGTTTTAGATATTGCCCTTGAGCTTTCTTCTATGGGTATCCGCGTTGATGAAGAAGCTCTGTTAAAACAGCTCGAAATCAGAAAGGTTTCAGAGAGGGTCTCTCTTCCCTTCCATAAAGCGCTTTTAGATGGCAAGCTCCCCTACACTATAGGCGGTGGAATAGGTCAGTCCAGAATGTGTATGTTCTTCCTTAAAAAAGCTCATATCGGCGAGGTTCAATCTTCCTTCTGGCCCGAAAAAATGATAAAAGAATGTAAAGAAAATAAAATCGAAATACTCTGATATAACAGATAACGCCCCGAATTTCTTCGGGGCGCTATCTGTTTAAAAAGGGGATAGGGATGAATAGGGGAGCAAAGTCAGAAGATAGACATTTGGGAATTAACAGTATCTTTCATAAGCCTAATCTTAATTTCGACGCAGTCCTCTTTATCGTTTTGCTTATACCTTACAGGTATACCTGCGCTGCTTACGCTGTCTATCATTTGTTTTATACTGTTAATAATAAATCTGGTGTCTTTTATGGGAGGCAATTTCTTTTCCTTTACCGTCGCGCTTGTTTTTTGTTCAGACTTTTTATCACTTGCATTAAGAAGCTTTGTAAGTTCGCCCGTGGTCATTGAAAGCACCTGCGCCACAAAATCATTACCGTATTTGTCACTTAATATTTTAAGTTCGCGCCTATCGAATTCTTCGGCGCAAAGGCTTTCCGCCGCGCGAAACAGTCTTTCGTCAGCAACCTCGGTTACTACGCAGGGAATTTTTTTTAGTCCCGCGAGAATAGACGCTTTTACCCGTCTTTCTCCGCTTATAACTCGGTAACCACTCTCAGTCACAGCTACGGTAATGGGAAGCAAAAGTCCGTTTTCTCTTATACTTTCACTAAGTAAAAAAAGTCGGTATCTGTCATAACCGCTTTTGCTTTCCTTAGGCGGTATGATTTCAGCAGGATTTAAAAAAATAAGTTTTCTTACGTTCATTTTTTCTCCTCCTTGCCGTCGCCTTGCAACATTATAATAGCACAGCCTGTCCCATTTTTAAAGAAAAAGAGTTCAACAAAAAAACCTGTATTTCACATTGAAAATACAGGTTTTTATATAAATTTCTGTGCTTTTTAGCAAAGTTTAATAACACTTGTCGCTTTTTGCGATATTCTTTTTTATTTTAACGGGGATTTCGAGATTTTTCCTGATGCTCTAGGATATTTCGGCTTGGTCTGTGCTATTTTCTCCACCGTTATTATAGACCTTTCACCAAGCATTTCGTGCTGTTCTTTATATACGGCAGAATTACCGCCGCCAAGAATCTCTATAGCATTTTTGGCGTTTTCAAGCTCTTCATTTCCGGCAGGACCTTTAAGCGCAACAAAGCTGCCCCCCACCTTAACGTAAGGAAGGCAATATTCGCTCAACGTGTTCATATTGGCAACGGCTCTGGAAGTAGCAAAATCATATTTTTCTCTATATTCCTCTTTCTTAGCTCCCTCCTCTGCCCTTAGATGAACAACCTTGGCAGAAAGCTTTAAGGTTTTAAGTACTTCGTCAAGAAATATAAGTCTTTTGTTAAGTCCGTCAAGGAGAGTAAGGTCAATATCATTTCTTACTATTTTAAGCACCATACCGGGAAAACCCGCGCCTGTACCCACGTCAATAATTTTAGCGCCCGTTGGCACATTAACATTTTTAAAAAAGAGTATACAGTCAAAAAAATGCTTCCATACTACTTCCTCCGGCTCGGTAATTGCCGTCAGATTCATTTTTTCATTCCACTCCACAAGAAGATTGGCATAAATATTAAGGTCATCAACAGTTTTGTTGCTTAAATTTACACCTATTTTCTCACAGTCTGAAACGATTTTTTCTATAGGAAAATTAATCATCTTTATTCTCCGTCTTGTTTTTTTCAAGATAAATAAGAAGCACTGAAATATCGGCAGGGCTAACCCCCGAAATACGTGACGCCTGACCTATATTTTCAGGTCTTACCTTACTGAGCTTTTCTACCGCTTCAAGTCTTAAGCTTCCGACAGCATTGTAGTCAATATTATCCGGTATCCGCTTTCTTTCAAGCCTCAGCATTTCGTCAACAGCGGATTTCTGTCTCGAAATATAGCCCTCATACTTAATTTCGGTTTCTATTTTTTCCCTTACATCGATAGTAAGTTCGGGGCGCTCTTTATCAAAGGGAGCAAGGCCGTCATAGGTAAGCTGAGGCCTTTTTATAAGGTCGGCAAGTCTCATACCGGTAGTCATAGGCGCAGTTTCTTTTGATATAAGATACTCGTTAAGACTGTCACTGGGGGCAATAGTGGTTTCTTTCAGTCTGGCTATTTCAAGTTCCTTTTGTTCTTTGCGCTTTAAAAAGGCTTTCCACTTTTTGTCGTCAATAAGGCCCAGCCTTCTGCCTATGGGCATCATTCTCTCATCGGCGTTATCTTGTCTTAAAAGCAGTCTATACTCGCTTCTTGAGGTCATCATTCTATAGGGGTCAGAACAGCCCTTTGTCACAAGGTCGTCTATTAAAGTACCTATATAGCTTTCGGTTCTTGACAAAACAAGAGGCTCCTTCCCCTGAATTTTAAGGGCAGCATTAACGCCGGCGGCAAAACCCTGAACAGCCGCTTCCTCATAACCTGATGAGCCGTTAAACTGACCTGCGCCGTAAAGGCCATCATGTCCTTTTATCTCAAGGGTGTATGTAAGAGCAAGAGGGTCTATGCAATCATATTCAATAGCATAGGCATTTCTTATTATCTTTACATTTTCAAGACCTTTTATTGTTCTGTAGAACTTTATTTGTACCTCCTCGGGAAGTGACGAGGACATACCCTGAAGATAAACCTCCTCAGTATCCTTACCGCAAGGCTCAATAAAGAGAAGGTGGCGGGGCTTATCGGCAAAACGGACTATTTTATCCTCAATACTGGGGCAATATCTGGGTCCGACACCCTCAATATCTCCGCTGTAAAGAGGTGACCTGTCAAGATTTTCCCTTATTACCTGCTCGGTATAGCCGTTAGTATAGGCAATATAACAAACTCCGCTGTTATCAATGTCCTCGGGGTTGCTTGAAAAACTAAAAGGGGTAATTTCCTCGTCACCGTGCTGAATTTCAAGCATCGAAAAATCAATACTTCTTCTGTCGACTCTTGCAGGAGTGCCAGTTTTAAAACGGCGTAAGGGAAGTCCTAATTTCTTAAGGGACTCGGTTAAATCCATAGAGGGAGCAAGGCCGTCAGGACCGCTGTTATAATTAACCTCTCCCACGTAAATCTTACCTGATAAAAAGGTTCCCGTAGCAAGAATAGCCGCCTTTACAGAGTATCTTGCGCCGAGTTTAGTGGTAACAATCCAGAAGTCGTTTTCTTTTTCAATAGAAACAACCTCCGCCTGTTTTACGTCAAGACCCTCCTGAAGTTCTACAGCATGCTTCATATAAGACGAATAATTCCGCCTGTCTATCTGCGCTCTCAGTGAATGGACAGCAGGGCCTTTACCACGATTAAGCATACGGCTTTGTATTGTATTTTTATCGGCAGCTTTACCCATCTCACCGCCTAAAGCGTCAAGCTCTCTGACAAGATGACCTTTAGCCGTGCCGCCGATTGAAGGATTACAGGGCATATTGCCAATCCAGTCTGCAGTAACGGTAAACATTACGGTTGAGCAACCCATTCTTGCACCTGCAAGAGCAGCTTCTATACCGGCGTGACCGCCGCCTATAACGGCGATATCATAACTTTCTGCATTATAACAAATCATTAACTAAACTATCCTTTGTAAAAAACATTAACCTTTTTATCGGTATAACTGTAAGTATATGTAATATAATTTGAGCCTTCCTCATATTTGGTCAACATATCACCTAAACGGTTATATGTATATATAATTTCCTTTGAAGTACCGCTACTTGTGGTTATTTTTTCCTTAACTAATTTGCCTTTATCGTAGGTATAATCAGTTGTAACAATATAGTCGTTTTGTAGAGTAGTTTGGGTTTTACTTACAAGTACATCTTTATCGAAAACATATCTGATTTCGCTATAAGGTTTACCCTCATAATCATACTCGGTAGTGAGTTCAAGTATCCCCTCAGTATATATATTTAAGGATTTTGAGATAATGTTACCTTTTATATCTTTAGCGTTCTTTTCGGTCAGCAAACCCTTTGTGTAAATATAATTTTCAGTCTGAGTAAGGCTATCAAAGTAGTAATTTTCAATCCTTTCAAGATTGCCGTCTTTATTATAGAAATACTTATTAAGGTTATTCAGCTCATTCATATGATAATTTTCGGTTTTTTCTATTCTGCCGTTTTTATCATAATAAACGATTTCTCTGTTTCCCTCGGTATCGATAGCAGTACGGCTATCCAGAAACCTTACGGTTTTAAGAGGAACTATAAGAAGAAACAGCAAAACAACTATTATGGCGCAAAGAAAAACAGTCCCTAATTTAATAAAAGGATTTCTCAGCAATCTTTTTATTGGTTTTATCTTCCTTTTTACCTTTGGAATATCAATTTCGGTATTTACATTAAATCCGTTCATAAATTTTCTCCTTATTTACCAACACAGAATTTAGAAAAAATTTCCTCAGTAACGGTTTCAGTTACCCGTTTACCCGTCAGTTCATAAAGGCTGTTTAAAGCCTGGTCAACACAAACTCCCACCGCATCGGGAGTAACACCGCTTTTTATACCGTAAATAGCTTCATCAATGCTAACAAGAGCATTCTCGGCGAGCTGTCGCTGTCTTTCACTTACAAGTATAGCGCTGTCGGGGCTTAACTGCTCAGTACGGGTAACACGGGCAACGGCATCCCTTAACGCCTCGATTCCCTCTCCTGACTTTGCTGACATTTTAACCGTTTCAATATCCTTTGAAAAGGCTTCGGTGTATTTGCAGTTTTTATCACATTTATTAAGAATAACAATCAGTGGTTTGTCTTTACATTCCTCTAAAAGCTCTATATCCTTTCTGGAAGGCTTATCAGAAGCATCAAAAACTGCTAAAACAAGCTGAGAATTGCTGAGTTTTTGACGGGCAAGGTCTACGCCTACCTTTTCTACTACATCGGCGCTTTCTCTTATTCCCGCAGTATCGGCAAGATTAAGGGGAACATCCCCAAGCATAACGGTATCCTCAATAATATCACGGGTAGTTCCCGCAACATCGGTAACTATAGAACGGGTTTGACCGCTAAGGAGATTCATAAGGGTAGATTTGCCAACGTTAGGTCTGCCAATAATAACCGTTTCTATACCCTCACGCAAAATTTTACCCGCATCGTACTCATTAAGCATTTTCTTTAGTGAGTTTGAAACAGCAGTTAATTCTTTTATAAAGGTATCCTCGTTTATCTCCCCCAAATCTTCCTCGGGATAATCGCAATATGCGGCAATGGAAGCGGCGGCAGAAACTATATTTTTCTCAATCGCTTCAAGCTGTTTTGAGGTTGCACCTCCATGAACACTTCTTGAAATTTTAAGCTCACTAAGACTCCTCGCCTTAATAAGCCCCATAACGCTCTCGGCTTTAACAAGGTCAAGCTTTCCGTTTAAAAAGGCTCTTTTCGTAAACTCTCCGGGGGCGGCAAGAACAGCACCGCTTTTAAGAACGGCGCGCAAGGTTTCCTTTACCATTAACGTACCGCCATGCACCGAAATTTCCACTACGTTTTCTCCGGTATAGCTTTTAGGCGAGACAAATTTAAGGGCAACGGCTTCATCAATTCTGCCATCGTCATTTTGCACCTCACCGAAAAGGGCGGTATAACCGTCAATTTCTGCTATTTTTTTACCCGATACGCCTTTAAATATCTTATCGGCAATTATAAAGGCATCTTCGCCCGATATTCTTATTACGCCGATAGAGGCCTCCCCTAAAGGAGTAGCAATAGCGGCAATAGTTCTCTCTGACATATCTGCACCTACACATAAATATTCATTTTATTTTAACACACAAAAAATCATATTGCAATAAATTTTACTTCTCTGGCCTTTTTCGTCAAAAATAGTTTTCTTTTTATGTGCCGTTACGACAATTTTTACATCACTTTTGTTCTATACTTAAAGCAAAGTATAAATTACGGACGGTGTATATTATGAAAGCAACGGCAACATTACTAACGGATAAAATAAAAAAGATATCCGAAAGGACAAGCCTGACGGGACAAGAGCTGTTAATTGAAGGCATAAAACATTTTATCTTTGCTCTTTCAGGCTTTTTTCTCGCATCATCAGCAGTAGTCTCGAAGTATCTCCCCTTCGGCGTTTCGGTAGCGGCAGGAACACCTATTTTGTATATGCCTTCAGCGGCTTTTGGAGCTATTATCGCTTCTCTTTTCCCCGTAACAAACGAAGGTGGATTTCGTTATATAGCCGCCATAATTGCCGTTATGGCAATAAGGCTTTTAACCTCTAAAATTAACTTTACAAAAGAAAATCCGATTTTTTCCGCCTTTATTGCCTTTCTTACCATATTTTTCACCGGCGTTACCGTATTAAAGGGGATTGGCGGAGGAGTACTTTTCGCCCTTATAGAAGCTCTCTTATGTTCGGGGGGAGCCTACTTCATACATACCGGTTCTAAAAAGATAATAAGCTGTGACACCGGCCTTTCTACCCCACAGCTTACCTCTGTTATAATTTCCCTGTCCTTGGTTCTTTCGGGAATGAATATTATTTCGGTAAGCGGTGTTTCATTCGGCAGAATTCTTTTTACATTTTTTATACTTCTTGCCGCCCGTCAGGCAGGAGCGGGCACCGGAGCCATAATAGGAGTATCCGCCGCCCTTTGTTCAGCTCTGTCAGGAGGAGACGCCTCGGTTACGGTTATGCTCTCCTTCGGCGGCCTTATGGCAGGGGTTTTTGCCGATATAGGAAAGCTTGCCGAGATTTTCGGTTTTCTCTCTGCCGCCGTTATCGGCGCAGTTTCAGGAAATTTCTCGGCGATTAGTATTGCCGTACTTATAGAATCCCTTATAGGCTGTGGAATTTATCTTTTGGTTCCCAAAACCGTTCTTCGACGCCTTGGTAAAATATTTGCCGCTAAGGTTACGGTAATCCGTCCCGATGGACTTAAAAAAGCACTCACAATGCGTCTTTCCTTTGCAGGACAAGCTCTTAATGAGGTATCCGAAACAGTGGAAAGTGTTTCTAAAGAATTATCAAAGATAAATTCGCCCGATTTCAAAACAGTTCTTTCCAGAGTTGAAAACGAAGCCTGCAGCGGTTGTTCGCTGAGAATTCACTGTTGGGAAACAAAGCACGACCAGACCTTAAACGCTGTTCTTTCATTAACCAAAGCGGTACGAAGCGGCGAAACCACACCCGAAAAAATGCTGAGCGAGGAATTCCGTTGCCGTTGCTTAAGGCTTTCAAAAATGTCTACCTGCGTATACAAATACTATAGTGAATATGCCGCCTCTATTGCCGCTGAAAAGCGCATTGACGAGGTGCGAAGCGTGGTAACCGACCAGTTTTCAGGCATTTCGGCTATGCTTTCCTCTCTGTCCAAGGAGTTTGACACCGACGAAAAATACGATACTCTTGCCGCTGCAAGAATTGCGGGCGCCCTTAAAAATATCGACATCGTTGTCAGCGAATGCGGTGTAAAAATCGACAAATATGACCGTATGACCGTGGATATATGTATAAAAAATGCCTCCAATATAGTCCTTAACCGCGCCGATATTATGCAATGTCTTTGTCTTTCCTGCGACCGTGATTTTGACCCGCCCTGTATTACAATGTCAGGAAGCAACGCCTATATTACGGCAAGCGAACACGCTCGTCTTACTGCCGATATCGGCGTTCATCAGATAGGTTCAAATTCCAATGTTATTTGTGGGGACGCTTACGATTACTTTTTTGACGGTAAAGGAAAGCTTATTATGATTCTTTCCGACGGTATGGGTACAGGAGGCCGCGCCGCCGTCGATTCGGCTATGGCGGCAGGTCTTATGAGCCGGCTTATCAAAGCAGGTTTTGATTTTGACGCCGCCCTTAAAATTCTCAATTCGGCTATGCTTTTTAAATCCACCGATGAATCCCTTGCTACCCTTGATATCGTGTCGGTCGATTTATTTACCGGAAAAACCGAGCTTTTAAAGGCGGGGGCAGCGCCTACCATAGTCCGTCGCTCAGGCAAAGCCGGCAAAGCTCAAAGCACCTCCCTTCCCGCAGGAATTCTACGCTCGGTATCCTTTGACAAAGCCGTTATAACAATGAAAAGCAAAGACCTTATCGTTATGATGTCCGACGGCGCAGTTACCGAAGGTACGGAATGGATAACCGCCGAAATTGAAAGCTATTCGGGAGATAATCCTCAGGCGCTGGCTGAAAGAATAAGTAAATGCGCTAAAAGACGGCGCACAGACAAGCATCAGGACGATATAACCGTTTTAGTAGCACTTCTTAAATCCGCATAAATAACAAAAAGCCGACCGGACAGTTGGCTTTTTGTTATAATTTTATGATTGATTTTTAACTGAAAAACATTTATAATGTAAGAGTAAGCAGTGCGCAATGACAGATTTGCACATTTGCTATATAATGCTGATTTTTAAGTAATGCTGAAATTAATTTTCAGCACTATATTTGTTGGTTTATTGTTAAAAAACTAACAATAACTCTAGGGAGGCTTAACATGGATAAAAATTACTCAGTAATAGACAGCGTTGAGAAGCTTACCGAAGCTATCGCACGCACAAGAGAGGCGCAAAAGGTATTTGCAACCTATAATCAGGAGCAGGTTGACAAAATCTTTTTAGCCGCCGCCTCTGCCGCTAACAAAGCAAGAATTCCCCTTGCTAAAATGGCTGTAGAAGAAACTGGTATGGGTATCGTAGAGGATAAGGTTATTAAAAACAACTATGCATCAGAATATATCTACAATGCATACAAGAATGTAAAAACCTGCGGTGTTATCGAAGAAGATAAGGCATATGGCACCAAGAAAATTGCAGAGCCTATCGGTGTTATCGCTGCAGTTATTCCTACCACCAATCCTACTTCAACCGCAATTTTTAAGTGCTTACTTGCACTTAAAACCCGTAATGCTATCATAATAAGCCCTCACCCCCGCGCTAAGAACAGCACTATCGCTGCTGCAAAGCTTGTCCTTGAAGCCGCTGTTAATGCAGGCGCTCCCGAGGGAATTATCGACTGGATTGATGTTCCTTCGCTTGATATGACCAATACCGTTATGAAAGAGGCTGATATCATCCTTGCTACTGGTGGTCCCGGAATGGTTAAGGCGGCTTACTCAAGCGGTAAACCCGCTCTCGGCGTAGGAGCCGGTAACACTCCTGCTATTATCGACGACAGTGCTGATATTCTCCTTGCCGTTAACTCCATTATTCATTCAAAAACCTTCGATAACGGTATGATTTGCGCCTCCGAGCAGTCGGTTATCGTGCCTGAAAGCATTTACGAGGAAGTTAAACATGAATTCGCTGTTCGCGGTTGCTACTTCTTAAACGAGGAAGAAACCGAAAAGGTAAGAAAGACAATTATTATAAACGGCGCTCTGAATGCTAAAATTGTTGGTCAGGCAGCCGCCAAAATCGCCGAGCTTTCGGGTGTTGACGTGCCCGTTGGCACAAAAATTCTTATCGGCGAGGTTGAAAGCGTAGAACTTTCCGAAGAATTTGCTCACGAAAAGCTTTCACCCGTTCTTGCTATGTACAGGGTAAAGGATTTTGACGAGGCTCTTGATAAAGCCGAAAGACTTGTTGAAGACGGCGGCTTCGGTCATACCTCAAGCGTGTACCTTAACGAAATTACCCAGCAGGAAAAATTAAACACCTTCGCCGCCCGTATGAAGACATGCCGTATTTTAGTTAATACCCCCTCCTCCCACGGTGGTATCGGCGACCTTTATAACTTCAAACTTGCCCCCTCTTTAACCCTTGGTTGCGGTTCTTGGGGTGGTAATTCAGTTTCCGAAAACGTTGGTGTTAAGCACCTACTCAATATCAAAACAGTAGCTGAAAGAAGGGAAAATATGCTTTGGTTCAGAGCTCCTGAAAAGATTTATATCAAAAAAGGCTGTCTGCCTGTGGCACTTGACGAATTAAGAACGGTAAGAGGCGCTAAAAAAGCATTTATCGTTACCGATAATTTCCTTTATGAAAACGGATACACCAAGCCTATCACCGATAAGCTTGACGAAATGGGAATTGCCCATACTACGTTCTTTGACGTTCAGCCTGACCCGACCTTAAAGAACGCTCAGGACGGTGCAAAGCAGATGACCGCCTTTAAGCCTGACACCATTATAGCTCTCGGCGGCGGTTCTGCTATGGACGCAGCTAAGATTATGTGGGTTCTCTATGAGCATCCCGAAGCTGACTTTATGGATATGGCAATGCGCTTTATTGATATCAGAAAGCGTGTATATACATTCCCTAAGATGGGCGAAAAGGCATACTTTATTGCTGTTCCCACCTCTGCAGGCACTGGTTCTGAGGTAACTCCTTTCGCAGTTATCACTGATGGCGATACAGGTGTTAAGTACCCCTTGGCTGACTACGAACTCCTTCCCAACATGGCAATAATTGATACCGATTTCCATATGAGCGCACCTAAGGGCTTAACCGCCGCTTCCGGTGTTGACGCTGTAACCCATGCTGTTGAAGCTTACGCCGCAATGCTTGCTACCGACTATACTGACGGTCTTGCACTTCAGGCACTCAAAAATATCTTCAAGTATCTCCCCAGAGCGTATGAAAACGGTCAGACCGACGTAGAAGCAAGAGAAAAAATGGCTAATGCCGCTACAATGGCTGGTATGGCATTTGCTAATGCATTCCTTGGTGTGTGTCACTCTATGGCTCACAAGCTCGGTGCTTTCCACCATCTTCCCCACGGTGTTGCCAATGCTCTTATGATTGAGGAGGTTCTCCGCTTCAATGCAAGCGAAACTCCCGTAAAGATGGGTACCTTCTCACAGTATGACCATCCCCATACCCTTGCCCGTTATGCTGAAATTGCCGATTACCTTAGCCTTGGTGGAAAGACCGATAAGGAAAAGCTTGAGAATCTCATTAAAGCAATTAACGACCTTAAGGCAAAGGTTGGCATTAAGGAAACCATAAAAGATTACGGTATTGATGAAAAAGACTTCCTTGCTCGTCTTGACGATATGGTAGAGCAGGCATTTGACGACCAATGCACCGGTGCTAACCCCCGTTATCCGCTTATGAGTGAAATCAAGCAGATGTACCTAAATGCTTATTACGGCAAGCATTTCACCGAACCCGCTATGCCTAAAGCTTAATACAAGGGAGAATATACTATGAAATTTGATAATATAATAGCAACCTGTAATAACAAGGTTATTTACCGAGACGGCAATAAGTGTATAAAAGTATTTAACGAGGATTATTCTAAGGCTGACGTTCTCAACGAAGCTCTTAATCAGGCAAGAATAGAGGAAACCGGCCTTAAAATGCCAAAAATCCTAGAGGTTACTATGGTTGACGGCAAATGGGCTATCGTGCTTGAATATATAAGCGGTAAAACCCTTGCTCAGCTTATGGAAGAAAATCCTGACAAAATGGATGAATATTTAGAGCTTTTGGTTGATTTACAGTTAGAGGTTCATTCAAAAACCAGCCCCTTGCTTAATAAATTAAAGGACAAAATGAACCGTAAAATCAGTATTTCCGAGCTTGATGCAACCACCCGTTACGAGCTTCACACACGTCTTGAAGGTATGCCCAAGCACAACAAGGTTTGCCACGGTGACTTTAACCCGTCAAACATCATTATTTCTGATGACGGCACTCCTTATATTATTGACTGGGCTCATGCAACTCAGGGCAATGCTTCCGCCGATGTTGCAAGAACCTATCTGCTCTTTAATTTAAGCGGCGCTAAAGACATTGCTGAGAAATATCTTAATCTTTTCTGTAAAAAGAGCGATACGGCAAAACAGTACGTTCAGAAATGGATGCCTATCGTTGCCGCATCTCAGTCGGTTAAGGGCAATGCCCACGAACGCGAATTCCTTCTCTCTTGGGTTAACGTTGTAGATTACGAATAATACTATAAATTTAAAATCCCGCTCTGATGAGCGGGATTTTTTAGCACTGCTTTATAAGTCTTATATAAAACTCTACAGAGCTATGAATTGTTTCAAGGCGGATTTTTTCGTTATTACCGTGAATAGTAGCTCTTTCTTCGCTTGTCAAGTCCATCGCGGAAAAGCGGTAAACCTTATCGCTTATTTTTCCATAATGACGGCTGTCGGAACATTGCACCATAAGATAGGGAGAAACTATACTTCCCTTCCAGGTCGAAGCCACAGCCTTTGCCACCTTATTATAAGCCTCACAATCTACCTCACTTATTCTGCTGGGATTAACGCTTGTCATAATTTCTATATTCACTTTATTGTCGTTAACCGTCTTTTTAAGGTACTCATAAGCGCTGTCAACGGTATCCTGCGGATTTAACCTCATATTCGAAACAAGCTCGGCGCTTGTAGGGATAACGTTAGGCGCGTCGCTACCAGCTGTCTGAGTAAACGCAACGGTTGTTCGCATCATAGCGTTAAGCTCGCCACCGCTTTTTTTACAGATTAAATCCAGTACGGGAGAAAAGCACCAAAGGTTTGCGAAAATTAGTTTATAAATAAAGGTACTGTGTCTGCCAAGAGTATCAAACATACCGGCAACCGGTTTTGTTAAATGACGTTTAAAGGGATTGTTTTCAAGTTTTAGACAAGCCTTAGCCAATCTTACAACAGGGGTATCAGGCTTTGGCGCAGAGGCGTGTCCGCCGGAAGAAAGAGCTGTATATCTTACATTCATCATACCCTTTTCGGCAATACCGATAAGACCGCAAGGAGCTTTTACACCGGGAAAAACGTTTTCCACAACCGCGCCGCCCTCGTCAAGAACAAGGGCAGGTGTTATACCCTCTTTTTCGAAAAAATCTACTATATTAACGGCGCCCTTACCGTTTATTTCTTCTCCGCCCGAAAAGGCAAAATAAATATCGTTTACGGGCTGAAAGCCCTTTGCAATCAGCTCATCAGCCGAACAAAGCGCAGCGTTTAAGGTTGATTTTGTATCAAGAGTTCCGCGCCCCCAAAGAACACCGTTTTCAATAATACCCTCAAAGGCAGACTTTTCCCATGCTTTTTCGTCTACCGGTACTACGTCATAATGCGACATAAGAACGGTAGGCTCTCCTTTTTCTTTTCCTCGCCAGTGAATAAGTAAGGCGCGGTCAGGGAGTTCCTTAATGCTACAAACCTTAAACACGTTAGGATAAAGCTCCGGCAAAGCATTTATAAGACCGCGAAATTCTCTTTCATCCTCTTTTTCCTTTTCATAATAAGAAACCGTTTTAAACCTTACAAGACTTTGCAGATTATAAACCGCTTTATCCTTATCAAAAATTATTTCCTCATCTGAGGCTTCTGCGGTGTTTTTAGGATTAAAGACTAAGGCTCTTATCACTATAATGACAAAAAAAGCAATTAAAACAGCTAAAACAATATATAAAGCAATCATTAATTAAGCCATCCTTTTTTATACATTATACGGGCGATAGCTACGGTAAATATAACGCCAACGGGTACCATAATACCTACGGTACCTTCATTAAGTGCAGGTACGAATATAAAAAGCCCAAGCATAAGAATAATAGGCGCAATAGAAAGCTTTAGATTTTTAGAGATAAATACTACGGCAAGTCCTCCGAAAAGCGCAGGAAGTATCTGAGCAAAGGCAGGCTCTAAAGCAGGGGAAGAAATAAATGCGCCTATAGGCTCAACAATCAAAAGCAGTACCACACCGATAATAATTATAAAGGTGGTAACTATACTTGATACGGCAATAGAAATAGTGGAAATAATTTCTCCTTCTTCGCTGGTAGCCTTAACCTTCGCCTTCTCCATAGCGTCAATAGCAACAGGAAGCTTAAGGTTAGAAATATTGCCTGTTACAAATGAAAGATATGCTCCGCCTGCGCCCAGCATAGGTACGTATGTAAATATCTCAACAATACCTACCGCCCAATACATAGGAAGCACGGCAATAAGGGCCTTTAAAAGCGCCTGCCAATCGGGCAGAGCATTAAATATGAGACAAAGAGCCGTAGGAAACACAAGTATAAGCACAAGCAAGGTGAAACCCCAGGCTCTGCCGTGGCGGTGAACACTTTCCAGATAGGTCATTTCTTTTTTCATTTCTTCGTCCACCTTTCCTTAGGATAACCAGCTTGTAATGGGAATAGCCGCAGCCATACCGCCTACAAGGGATATAGGAAGCGCGTAATCGTTCATCCAGTTCTGCTTTAAGGTTTTTGCAAAAATTCCGCAAATTGCCATAAGCACAGCCGAAACAGCCATTACACATACGGGAATAAGTCCAGAGGTACTGCTATACTCAACAACAGTTTCCAGCATACTGCCGTCAGACTGAAGTATCTTTTCGGTGACGGTTCTTGCTCCCGCGTCCCAAAGTCTTGAAACGTTAGAAAATACGAAGCCTAAAAATGCCGAAATCATACCCAAAAACATTGCATTGTTGAAAATTTCAGCCCATTTTTTATCCTTCATTCCGATTTTATTCATACCGCCCTGAATTCGCTTTGTAAGCACGGGCGTTAAAATAAGACCGATAAGTATGCCAAGGGTCATAACCCAAGCCACCGTAACAAAAGCGGTGGGACTTACTATTTCAGTTTCAAGACCTTGTCCAAGCTCGCTGACAGCACGCTCGGCGGCGATAGTTTCATAGGAAAGAGAGCCTATGACCGAAAGACGAAGCCATGGAAGCGCAACGCCAAGACTCTTGGAAAGAGACACAACTCCCACAAGAATAGCTATGGCAGGGGCTACCGTAAATATTGCCGAGGAAATAATTGTTTTCCTGATTTGCATTTGGTCCATCCCCTTTTCCTTAGACCGTTTTACAGCGCGGATAAGAAAATAAAAGGACTGTCCTAAAACCGCAAGAATTATTACTCCTACAAGACAGAAAATAACAGGACTGTTAACGCTGAATTTCATCGCTACTCTCCTCACATTTCATTATTTTTTTCTGATAATACAAAAAGCATAAATACGCCTACTGCTATACCTACTAAATCAATGGCGCTGTCGCCGTGAATTACCTCTGATTTTCCCATAAGTGTAACCGCCAATCTTGATAAGGCTGAGGTCAGATTAAGCACACCGCCGCAAATCGCAACAGGATAAATAAACTTTTTCGTCTTCACCCCTGCAAAACCCGTAATACTTTTTCCGTACATAAGCATAAAAAGGCAGGTTAAAGAAATAGAAGATAAGGTAAAAACATGCTCGGCTACCAAAGCGTTACTGCTGAAATTACTGAACGCTACGATTAGCTTAAACACCCAATGCACTGTGGGAGCAACGCTTAATATTTCCGGTAAATTAAACTTTTTAAAGGCTTTTAACCCCATCAAAACAAACCACACACCGCAAATAAGACCGCTTATCATCTCTAAGGTTCTCTGCCATACTATAACGTATTCATATGTACCTATAAAGCAGTAAGCTATAACAGATAGCCCTACCGCTATACTCATTATACCGGTTAACTTAGTTAAAGCAACGCTTCCGTCACTTTTAGCCGACAGGCAAAAAAGCAACATAACTACGGGAAGAATGAGACAAACTGCCGTAAGTCCTACTCCAAGAGGCATCAAGCGGAAAACGAAAAATCCTGTATCAGCCTCGGTTGCATATATTAAGGTTATTGTTCTGAAAAGAACACAGACTGCCGCCACAAATGACGCGATAACGGTAAGCGTTTTTTTACTCATAAGTCACACTCCGAATAATTTTGATGGCTTTTCCATATTAATATATTAAAACAAAAAGTAAGGAAGAATTATATGAAAAATCTTTATGGATATTTAAGCGTTTTTTTAGGTCTTGTTTTACTTCTTTTCCCACTTATTCCCGGAAAAGCAGATTCGGTATCAGCAAATACAATTCCACAAGAAAATATAGCAGAAACCGAAATGTTTTTTGTAAAAAACAACAAGACGGGAGAAATAACAAAGCTTTCAGCCGAAAATTACGTAATAGGGGTGGTTTCAGCAGAAATGCCTGCCCTTTATCATGACGAGGCCTTAAAGGCTCAGGCAGTCGCCGCCTATACCTTTGCGCGTTTTCGCAAAGAAGAAAACCGTGATAAAGATTTTGATATTACCGACGATTTTACTACCGACCAAGCCTATTTAAGTGATACCGAGCTTAAAGAAAAATGGGGTGAAAAATACGACGAATATTTAAGCAAAATCAAAAATGCGGTAAAAAGTGTAGAGGGCGAATTGGTAACCTATGATAAAAAGCCTGCCCTTACAGTATATACCGCTATTTCGGCAGGTAAAACCGAATCGGCAAAAAACGTATGGGGTAAGGATATTTCCTATCTTGTTCCCGTCGAAAGCATAGGTGACCTTTTAAGTCCCGATTATTTAAGTGAGGAAACCCTTACTAAAGAGCAAATTATCGAAAAAATGCCGGAATTAAAGGACATTCCCCACACAAAATGGTTTTCTTCGCCTAAATATTCAGACAGCGGAACTTTACTATCCGCAACCTTTGGAGAAACGGTAAAAAGCGGAAGTGATTTGCGAAACGCGCTCGGTCTGAAAAGCGCCGCTTTTGAGGTCAAATTTGAAAACGAAGCCTTTGTATTTTCGGTAAAAGGCTACGGGCATCTTGCAGGAATGAGCCAATACGGTGCTAATTATATGGCACAGCAAGGAAGCACATATAAGGAAATCTTAAAATGGTACTATAAAGGCTGTGAGATCAGTTAATTATATTCCGTATCCAGCTACCCTTTTTGATAAGTATAGCGGCAATAATGCTTTTTATAATATATATGCTTTCTACAGCCAAGAAAACATAGGTTATATAAAGGTTAGTATAATTTGAAAGAATATATGCCACGGGAATGTTCAGTGACCACATAAGGAAGCTGTCAAAAAGGAAGGTAATAATCGTTTTACCACCGCTTCGTATGGCAAAATAACAGCCGTGAACATAAGAGTTAAAGGGCATTATAGCTGCAGTTACAAGTAAAAATTCAAAGGCAAGCTTTTTAACCTCCGGCTCGGTATTGTAAATTTCGGGTATAACCTTAGCCAAAAGTGCCATTAAAGCAGCGGTAATAATACTTACGAAAACCGAAACAAAAAGCAGTTTATTACACATATCCCTTGCCTTTGCTTTGTCCCCCGTACCAAGCACCTGACCCAACATTATAGCAATGGCGCTACCCATAGAAATAAAGGCAACATTGAAAAGGTTTTGCACGGTATTTGAAATATTTGCGGCGGCAACTACACTCAGAGAGCGTACCGAATAACACTGCAACATCATTGCTATTCCAAATGACCACAAAAACTCGTTAACAAGTAAAGGCAGTCCGGAAACAATTATCTTCTTACAAAGGATAAAAGGTATTTTAAAGGAACGGTAAAGCCCTTTTATAAACTGATAACGAGGGGTTTTGAGGTGGGAGTATATTACTATCACTAAAGCCTCTGCATAACGGGAAATAACTGTGGCAATCGCCGCGCCGGCAACCCCTAGTTTTGGGAAACCGAATTTGCCGAAAATAAGAAAATAGTTAAAAACAAGGTTTATAACGATAGCAATAACGCTGGCTATCATAGGAAAACGGGTTTCGCCCACTTCTCTTAGAGAATTTGAATAAACCTGAGCAACAGTAAACGGCAAAAGACCAACAAGCATTATTGAAAGATACGTTTTGGCAAAATGAAGGGTCTTTGCCGCGTCCTCTGGAGGAGTATCCTCAGCAAGATAAGCGCAGATAAGGTTATCCGAGAAAACAGTAAATATAAAAAGGGATAATAAAAACATAAGTATACCAATATACATTTTCATTCGCATACAGTATCTTAGTCCGTCATTATCCTTCGCGCCGGCGTATTGAGCAGAAAAAATACCCGCACCGGAAAGACCGCCGAAAATACATAAAGCAAAAACAAATATAAGCTGGTTTACAATTGCAACGGCCGACATTTCCAAAGTGCCAACCCTGCCCACCATTACATTGTCAAGCAAACTCACTACGTTTGTTACGGTGTTCTGAATTATAATCGGAAAAACAATTATAAACACCTTACCGTAGAAGTTGCGGTCACCAATAAGGGCATTTTTTGTTTTTAGAAACAAATTCATTTATTCAAGTACCTCAAACAAATCGGGAATTGCCGATTCAAAATTAACCCCGTATTCTCTTTCAGGATTCTCCTCGAGAGTTTTTTCAATACTTTCTCTTGTAAAGTTTACGGCAATCTGCACCGCCGCCTGTAAGGAACGGTCATTAAGCAACGCCCCCGTCATAGCAGAAGCAAAAACATCACCTGTGCCATGGAAGAAAACGGGAATTCTGCGGGTGAGAGCGTATTTCAACTCGCCTTTTTCGTAGATTGCGGCGCCGATACGGTTTTCATCAAAACAGACACCGGTCAGCACAACGTCAGCCCCCGTAATATCAGCGGTACGTTTTATAAGGTTTTCAATATATTCCTCGGTGTAGGGAGCTTCTTTATATTCGATACCCGTCAGCAAACAAGCCTCGGTAATATTGGGGACGATAATATCAGCCGCCTGACAAAGAGATAACATAGCTAGAGGGAAATTGCTGTCAAATCCGGTATAAAGTCTACCGCCATCAGCCATAGCAGGGTCAACAACGATAATGCTTTCGCCGGTACGGAGCATTTCTATAGTTCTTTTAACTATTTCCGCCTGTTTTTCAGAGCCTAAGTAACCGGTATAAAAAGCGTCAGCCGTAATGCCCTCTTTACGCCAATGAGCAGAAATGCCAAGAATATCATCGGTGAGGTCACGGAAGGTAAAACCCGTAAACCCACCCGTATGTGTAGAAAGAACAGCAGTAGGAATCACAGAGCACTCTATACTGCAAGCCGATAAAATGGGCAAAGCAACGGTAAGAGAACACTTTCCGAAACAGGAGATATCGTGAATTGCTACCACTCTTTTTTGAGACATAAATTACACCTTCTTAGGACAAAATTGTGCCAAAACGCAATTTTCACAGTATGCTTTTCTGGCGGTACATACGCTTCGTCCGTGAAGCACAGTACGGTGGCAAAAGTCGTTAGATTTATCAGGAGGAAGAATTTTTCGCATCTTCATTTCTACCTTTAAAGGCTCGTTTGTATCGGTAAACCCAAGTCTTCTGCAAATTCTTATAAAATGAGTATCGGTGACTACGGCAGGCTTTTTATAGATATCACCGCAAACAAGATTTGCCGTTTTTCTGCCTACACCGGGAAGTTTAGTAAGTTCTTCAATGGTATCGGGGACTGTTCCTTTAAAATCACTGCACAGCATTTTAGCTATACCAACAAGGTCTTTTGCCTTTGATTTATAAAGACCGCAGGTTTTTATAAGCTCTTCTATTTCACTAACCTGCGCCTCTGCCATAGTATAGCAATCGGGAAACCTTTCGAAAAGGGCTGGAGTCACCATATTCACACGCTTATCGGTACACTGGGCTGAAAGGCGGGTTGCGATAAGAAGCTCAAAAGGGTCTTCGTAATTTAAAGAACATATTGCATCGGGATATTCTTTTTCAAGAGCGGTAATTATCAAAAGCGCTCTTTCTTTATTAGTCATTACTTGGCAACCTCATATAGCCGTCCTTTATCCATCTCATTTTTCTCATAACCTCGCATACGCCAAGAGAAATAACGGCAGGAAGCACAAAGCACATTACAGCTATAATAAGTAACGCGGTTACGGGAGTACTTCCGGAGTCAACCATAGCGAAATAGGTTTCGAAAGGCCCAACCAGACCCGCAGTACCCATACCTGAGCCTACGGGTGTGCTGACAATCCTTAAAACAGCAGAAGAAACGGGTCCTAAAATAGCGCTTGAAACAATGGCAGGAATCCAAATCTGAGGATGGCGCACGATATTAGGCATCTGAAGCATAGAAGTACCTATGCCCTGAGCAATAAGGCCGCCGAATTTATTTTCTCTGTAGCTGGCAACGGCAAAGCCAATCATATTACAGCAACAGCCAACTACGGCAGCGCCGGCGGCAAGACCGTTAAGGCCAAGAGATATACCGATAGCCGCGCTGGAAATAGGCAGCGTAAGGAAAATACCCATTGCAGTAGAAACGATTATACCGCCGATAACGGGATGAGCGTCAACGTTATAGTTAACGATGCTTCCAAGCCATTTCATAGCGATAGTAATGTAGGGACCCAAGAACAAAGCGGCAGCAGCGCCGGTAATAATACAGCAAATAGGAGTAACGATAATGTCAACCTTTGTTTTGCCCGAAACCAAAGCACCGATTTCGGTGGCGATATAAGCGGCTACGAAAGCACCGAGAGGCTCTCCGGGAGTACCCAATTTAAAGGCCTCGATAGCAACGTTTGGAAATGCGCCGATAAGACCGCAAACAGCAGCGGAAACAACGGTAAGAGGCGAGCCCTTAAGCTTGGCGGCTACGCCTACGCCAATACCTGCGCCGGTAATTGTTTTAGCAAAACTGCCTATGGCGTAAAGATATGTACCAACCACACCGGGTATAAACGAGCCTATCTGACAAATGATAGTGCCAATAATCAGTGTAGCAAAAAGACCGAGTGCCATTCCGCCAAGGCCGTCTATAAATATACGATTAAATATTTTTTTCATTCTGAACGCTCCTAATAATATATATTTATATACTTTTATATTATACAACCAAGAGTACATGATAGTCAATATTTTTAAGGCAAAAAAAGAGGGCAAACTGTATGTTTGCCCCTTTTTTATGGTTTTTGTTATTTTCTTTTGTGAATTCCCTCAGCATCAAGGTCGAAAAGTTCGCCGTTGTCATCCTGATAAAGTCTTAAATAGTCAATACAGAATTCAATGGGTTCAGTTCTGTTCTCATCAGGCTGAGGAACAAAGGTTGAACCGTAAAGCATACTAAATAAGAAATAAACAGGAGTATGGCAAAGGGCAAACATAGGATTGGTAATATCAATATGACAGTGGCACTCGCCGTCAACCAAAAACTCAATGTACTCAGGAGTCCAGAAATAGCCGAATCTGTGGAACTCATCGCTATAGCGCTGTCCGTCAGGAAGCTTTTTAGCTTTAGGATAGTTATTTCCGTCAAGGAAGTTATAACGGTGAATAAGTCCGTAATTTCTGTCTTGCCACCAACCGTGAACGTTACTTGCAATAACACTGTCATCACCGAACATTTCACAAATATCTATTTCGGAGTTAATTTTGCTACCCTTATAGTCAGATTTGGTCCAGAATCCCATCCATATACCAGGTCCGGCAACAGCAATTCTTGCTCTTGCCTCGGCATAACCGTATTTATAGCAGAAATTCTTAACCTGAACAATACCGCAGTTGTAGGTCTTCTCGCCGTTCTCTTCTTCATTAATAGAGCCCTTGATTACCATGCAGGAATCCTTAGTGAAGCAGTTTTCGGGATTTCTGTGAATTCTTCTGTCCATATGGCCTTTTTCATAGAAAATGTCGTTCTTATGCCATACTTCAGGGTCAAGGTCGGGTCCGTCAAAATGGTCCTCAAAAACCAGCTTATAGCCTCTTTCGAGCATTTCTTCATGAGTGAATTTCATTTCTTATACCTCCTCGTAGAACTTGATATATTCAACTTCCATCTGGCAAGGAAGAATGGTGTTTTCATCACAAGCCTCGGTTCTTGGACGGTTAATATCAAGACGAATATTAAGCTCGCCTTCGCCGGCAAAAACTACGAACATCGGATGGTCTATATCAAAACGCATAATTTCTTCGCCGTTAACGTAGAAAATACCGTCGATATCAGTCTGTTCATAACCGAAAACATACCAGTCTTCACCCAGTTTTTCTTCGTTCTCTAACGGAGGATAATAACTAGGCCAACGCTGGAAGCCCGAGTGAAGATACTCGTTTCTGTGAAGTCCGTTTTCGTCGGTAAAATATGCATAAAGGGAATAGAAAAGCTTACCCTTGTTTACAAGACCTTTTACCTGCGCAAACTCAACGTTACCAAAAGCGTTCTTGTTTGCTACCTTAAGGAACATCTTAGGCCACACGCCAGGCATATTCTTGGGGAACTTAGCCTTAACCTCGATAAGACCCTTACCGAATTTTCTACCGGTATATCTTACAGCACCGCCTGCATAACCGTCTTCATGTTCAACAGCCTTAATAATGAGTTTTGAGTCTTCAAAGCTTACGTTTTCCTTTATATTCTTAACTACAACTTTCTCACGGAACTTTTCGTCGGAGTTAGATACAAAGGCGGGAACCGTTTCATTTTTAGCCTTGGGTTTGTTTTTAACAACCTCGTTGGTTTCAATGATTTCCCAGTTTGAAGAGCCGTTTTTGAAGTACTCCTCAAAGGTTAATTTATAGTTTTTGTTCAAGGCAATCACTCCTTTTATAATTTCTGCCTTCATTATAACATAACGAACAATAAATGCAACAAAAAATAGACTTTTTTTGTTAAAAAAGTCTATTTTTATTTACCTTCCGGTATAATCAGTGTCAACAGTAATTACACAAACGAAGGTTTTATTGATTTCCCTTGCCATACCGCTTATTTTTTC
>SVQC01000013.1:0-9610 GCA_015065585.1 Oscillospiraceae bacterium | reverse complement strand
ACCTGCATCCGTTGGCAGCACGGCATCAAAAATAAGGTTTGTTCGCTTTTCGCCCAGAGGCGTCATACGAAAATCATGGATAGTTGCTTTTTCATGAATTTCTTTTACTTTTTCACTAAGCATCGCTCTGATTTCAGCCACTTCACTGCTATCGGTATCAATCGGGTCACTATGTATCGTAAGCTCAACCCCCAATTTTTCCAGCACCAATTTCTCGCAAAGGTCAACCTGCTCGTGACAATGAACGATATTTATATTCTGAGAAACTTCTACGTGTACCGAAGCAAGACATCTGCCCGGTCCGTAATTATGTACTATAAGGTCGTGAATCGCCTCGAAATCCGAAAAAGAAAGAACAGTATCCTCAATATCCTTTAGAAGTTCCTCGCCGGGCGGCTCACCTAAAAGCTTATCCACCGTTTCCTTAGCCGACATAATACCCGAATATATAATGAAGAGTCCCACTAAAATGCCCATAACGGCGTCGAGATTAAAGCTTAGCTTAAATACGGTAGAAACAATCGCCGCAATAATAATTACAGTGGTAGCGATGGCATCGTTAAAGGAATCCTGCGCAGTAGCAAGTAACGCGTCGGAAGAAATTTTCTTTCCGAGTTTTTTGTTGAAAAAGTAAAGCCACAGCTTAAGGATTACCGAAAAACCGAGAATTATATAGGAAATTGGCAGATATCTGGGTGCCTCTTTACCTAAAAATAACGCTTCGGCAGAGCCTTTTATAAGTTCAAAACCCACTAAAAGTATCAGCATCGATACGATAAAGGCGGAAAGATACTCAACTCTGCCGTGACCGAAAGGATGGTCCTTGTCGGCAGGCTTTGCCGCAAGCTTAAATCCAGCAGTAGTAATAATGCTCGAACCCATATCGGTAAGATTATTAAGACCGTCAGCCAAAACCGACATACTTCCTATAAAAATACCGATAACCATTTTGAAGATGCAAAGAATAAGGTTTACTGCAATACCTACGCCCCCCGAAAGAGTGCCGTAACCCTCTCTCACCTTAACATCACTTGTATCGCCAGGGTTTTTAACAAAAATTTTCAATAACAACCTTGTCATATTTTTGAGCCTTTACTTCCCTTTGTGCCACCAAGCTTTACCCCTGAAAGTATATTTGTGTCAATGGTAAAGGTAAGTTCTTCCTTTTTTCTTTGTCTTCTGAAGGCGAGAGCTATCATGCGGTCAAGAAGTTCAGCATACGGTACACCGGCAGGCTGCCACAAATAAAAGGACAACGAGCCTGGGATAGTATTAATTTCGTTGGCATAAACGGTATTTGTTGAGGTATCTATCATAAAATCTATTCTTACAACTCCGCAACAGCCAAGGGCTTTAAAGATTTTGCAGGCAAGGTCTTTTATATACTCTTCCTGCTCTTTTTCTAAATCGGCAGGCACCTTTCTTGAAAGCGAAGCCATTCCCTTACTGCCACCGCTTTTTTTGCCGCCGCCTGATGTATATTTATCCTCATAGGACAAAATTTCATCGGTCATAAAGGGTTCTTCGCAAACAGAGGCAATACATTCGTCGGCATCGCCAAGCACCGAGCAGTTGATTTCACGCAGGGCAGTTACAGCCTTCTCTATCAGTACCTTATCGGCGAAGGAAACGGCGTTATCAATAGCATCAAAAAGTTCTTCCTTGGTATTGGCTTTTGTTATACCAACGCTGGAGCCTAAGTTTACAGGCTTCACAATGGCGGGAAGTCCGATTTTTTCTAAAATTTTCAAAACCGCTTTTTCCTTATCCTCAGCATATTCTCTTGCATAAAAGGTAATGCAGTCAAGAACGGGAAGATTATATCTTTTGAGTACGTCTTTAAATACAGCCTTATCCATACCTACGGCGCTGGAAATAACATCACAGCCAACATACGGTAAATCCAAAAACTCAAAAAGTCCCTGAATAGTGCCGTCCTCACAGTTGGTTCCGTGAACAATAGGAAATGCTACGTCAATAGGAGTTTCTTTTTTAGAGGCAAAAATCCCTTTGCCAAGCTTACTCATAACAACCCTTCCGCCTTTTCTCAGAAAGGTTACGGCTTCGCATTTATTAAGAAGTGAAGGTATATCCTGAAAGCTTTCAATATTAAAAAGAGTATTACCCGTTACAGTTTGGCCCTCTTTGGTAACGTAAACGGGATAAATATTATATTTTTCTCTGTCCATACTTGCCATAGCCTGAACAGCCGAGATTATAGAAACCTCGTGCTCAACACTGCGACAGCCAAAAAATACCGCAAGATTAATTTTCATACAAAAAGCCTCCTACTTGAGATAGTTATCGGGTAAATCGTTTTCTATTAAAACCACCGTATTTTCATCGGCAAGGTTAAGATATATATCGTAAGCATTGCCAAAGCTTTCGGCGACAAAAAGGTTTTTATCATTAAAGCCTTTGCTCATTATACCATCCTTTATGGGCAAGCTTCTTTTCTCTCCCACTAAAATTATATAATCAGCGCACTCTGCCGCCATTTCGCCCAGCTTAAAGTTATGCTTATATTCTTCCTCTCCAAGCTCAACGAGTCCTGGGGTAATAAGCACTCTTTTCATAGGCTTAAAGCTGGAAAGCACTTTGCAAGCCTCAAGGCAGCCCACGGGGTTTGAATTATAAGCATCGTCAATAAGGGTAGAGCCCTTTGCATAACGCTTTATTTCAAGACGGTGCGACGGAGGCGTAAGCCTCGAAACAGCAAATTTTATACTGTTTGCACTAACTCCATAGGTATGGGCAACCGCCGCCGCGCCAACGATATTTAAAACGTTATGATTACCAAGAAGCTTGGTATTTACCGAAACCGTTTCACCCTTTAGATGTAAGTCAAAGGTAAGTCCCTTTGCCGAGCAAACGATATTATCGGCATAATAGTCATAGCTTTTTTCAGTTCCGTAGAGGATTACATTTCTGTCCCCTGCTCTGTTTTTTATTTCCGCGCTGTCACCGCAGGCAAAGGTAAAGCCGTTTTTAGTCTGAACGCTGTCATAAAGCTCAAATTTAGTATTGAAAATATTTTCTATGTTACCAAATGTATCAAGATGCTGAGGGCCAACCGTTGTAATAAGCGCACATTCAGGGCTTACAAGGTCGCAAATTTCCTTAATATCCCCTGTTTTTTTTGCACCCATTTCACAAACAAAAATATCGGTATGTGGTTTGAAATATTCTCTTATTGTACGCACGACGCCCATTGTGGTATTAAAGTTTTTAGGAGTTGTCAGCACGTTATATTTTTCCTTTAGCATAGCAGTCAGTATCATTTTTGTACCGGTTTTACCAAAAGAGCCGGTAACGCCAATAACCTTTAATCTGCCATTATAAGAAGCAAGAATTTTTTTAGCATCCTTAACATAGTGATTGGTTATTGCCTTTTCTACGGGCAAGAGAAGTACCCACAGAAGAATAACCGAAATATAAGGGAAAAGGGTAAGAACAATATTAAAGCTTAAGAACCAATAAGAAGTTCCGCGGAAAACAAAATACTGAAGAATGCAGGAGGCAAAGAGCAGCGCGCCAAAAACAAAATACGTTCTTTTTACCCTTTGTGTAAATTTAATGGGAATTATAGATTTTTTCTGTGTTTTTATAGAAGACAAAACAGAAGAAATAAGTCCGATAATTAAAGCGGCAAGTAGAATTAATACGGCATATCCGCTTCCCTTCAAATTAAGCAAGGCATAAAGGACAAAAAGCAGTATACGAAATACAATCTTTGATTTTTCATCCTCTTTAAGCCAAGACAGATAGCGTTTAACAAAATAAGAATTTTGCTGAAACATCTGCATCTGACGGGTTAAAGAAAACATAGCGCTTATCCCTGCAATAAGAGCAAGAAAAGCATATAGAAACTGTCTGTCTAAAACGAAAACCAAAATTTTGCCGAGCATTTAATCACCTAACAATTTAAAAAACTTTTAAGTATGGCAGCAGTCTGCACAGGATTATCGAGAAACGCAAAATGACCCGCGTTTTTTATTATACAAAGTCCCGAATCACGAACCAAGGCTTCTATGATTTTAGCATCCCTTAAAGGTGTATCGGTATCATTTTCACCCCAGATAAGCAAGGTAGGACAGTTAAAATTTTTAAGCAGGTGTCTTAAATCGGTATTAACCACGTTTACCATTGTTTTTCTTAATACCTCAGGGGCGGCTCTATAATCAGCCGAGCCGAAATGATTTCTCGCTTTATTCAGTAAATTTCCGCTGAAGTTTTTAATTACGGGCAGCGTTAAAGCCCTTTTTATAAATTTAAAAGAAGCAATTTTAACCTTTTTCTTAAAGCTTTTCTTTGGAATAAGCCCTGCCGTATCAAGAAAAATAACCTTAGGGCAGGAAAGCATATTATCGCCTACCAGCTTCATTATAACTCTGCCACCGTGGGAATGACCTATAAGTATAGGATTTTCTATACTGAGAAGTTCACAGAATTTAACCACGAAATTACAGTAATCGTCTACCGTCCAAGGCTCACTCATTGTTTCACTTTTGCCGCAACCGGGGAAATCAAGAGCAATAACATGGTATTTATTACTTAGTAAATTTATAATCGCCGTAAAAGGCACTACTGACGACCCCCAGCCGTGAAGCATCAAAACGGGTGCGCCGCTGCCTTGTTCTATGTAATTTATCTTAATACCGTTTACGGTAATTTCCATACTGTCACACCCTTTTAAACAATATCTTTAAAACTGCCTTTAGCAAGGGAATAATTTTTATATTTTGAATCAAAAGTTACTTCTTTTATGACCTTTATGAAAGAAGGCATAACTATATCCTCTTTTTCATCCTTAAGCTCAATTTCCAAAAAAGCTTTATCATTTAAAAAATCAAAAACGTCTATTTCGTAAACGAAGCCATCTGTTTTTACGGCATAGCGGATTTTATTGACGGTAACTGTATCTTTTTGCTTTGTTTTAAGTAAAGCAAAATACTCTTCTTCACTTATCTGCCATTCCCTTTCCTTTCGGGTAACCTCGGTTATTTTTTGCTTTACGGTTCTTATATAATATGTTTTTCCGTCCTGCTCAATTTTTCTTATACGGGACCTATCTTCAAGATATGACTGGCTTATTTTCATAACGGCACAGCCGGAAAGAGATAAAAGAAAATCTATATCGGGATATTCTATAAGGAATTTTCTTTCTATTTCCAGTCCGTCTTTATTCATATTTTCCATCAAACAGTACCCATAAGAAGAAGCCATGCAAGACCGTAGTAAATAACAACGGCAACAAGGTCGTTAATGGTTGTAATCAGCGGTCCCGACGCAACGGCGGGGTCAATGCCCATTTTTTTGAATATAAGGGGTATACTCGTACCCGTAAAACCTGAAACGGTCATAGCAATACACATAGCAAGACCGACACAGCCGCTTGTGAGGAAGGATTCGTAAAGGGAATAATCCTTTAAGAAGTATATAACAAAGCCTACAACCGCCGCCGAAACAGTTCCTAAAACCAAGCCGTTGAAAAGGCCGATTTTAAGTTCCTTAAAGACCATTTTAAACTGCTCTTTAACACTTAGCATTTCACCCGTCAGGGTTCTGATAGTAACCGCAAGGGACTGAGTTCCCACATTACCCGCCATACCGAGTATAAGGGACTGAAAAGCAACGATTACGGCAAGTTCTCTCACAACGTTTTCAAAAATACCCGCTACCGACGAAACGGCAAGACCTAAAACCAAAAGAACGATAAGCCACGGCACCCTCTTTTTCATACTGTCGAAAAGGGATTCTCTGCTGTCCTCTTCACCGCTAAGACCTGCAAGACGGGCATAGTCCTCACTGCTTTCGGTATCCATAATCTCAACGATATCCTGAGAGGTAATAACACCGAGAAGTTCTTTATTCTCAGGAGATAAAACAGGTATAGAGTCTTCGGAATATTCGCTTAATCGGTCAATTGTATCGGAAATATTTTCATTAGCATAAACGTACGGGTAAGAGGTGACTATAAGAGACTCAAGCTCGGTATCCTGACGGGCGAGAATAAGCTCCTTAAGGTCAATAGCGCCGTAAAATTTTCCGTCGTTATCAACGGTATAAATAGTTGAGATATTATCGTTATCAGCCGCCTGTTTAATAAGCTGACGCATAGCCTGTTTAACAGTAATAAAGGCATTAATTACAACATAGTTAGTAGACATTCGGCTACCGAACTCATCTTCATCGTAAGAATCGATAAGCTCAATATCCTCTTTAACCTCAGGGTCAAGAAGCTCGATAATCTCCTGACGCTTTTCATCTTCAAGCTCGTCAAGAATCTCCAGCGCCTCGTCAGCGTCCATTTCTTCAATAATTTCAGCCGCTTCGTCGCTTTCAAGTTCTTCAATATAGGTATCAACGTCATCAAGATAAACGAATATATCCGAAACAGCCTCAGCGCCCAGAACGTCGTATAGCTTATCTCTTTCCTCAGGACTTAAATATCTGAAAGCCTCGGCAATATCGTTATCATGGTAGTCTTCAAGCTTTTTGCCTATTTCTTCATCAGATTCACCGCTTCGTATTACCGCAAGAATTTCCTCGGTATAATCACGGTTATGAAGCATTGCTTCTTCCTCAGGCATCAAAACTTCTTTTCTTTCTTCCATACTTTTTCCTCCCGCTGTCCCGCGGAAGAAAGTCTTTTACTTCTGCGGGACACATTTATTCAAATTACTACTTCGGGGATTCGCTCCTGCATCCACGCAGACCACCTCTTTCCAAAAAAGCATATATATTTTTATTATATCACTATATTAATATTTTTTCAAGAAGGCAGATATATTTTTTAGTATTTTACAAAGAGAGAATTTTATGTTAAAATAAACTTTGAGGTGAAAGGCAAATGATTACCGAAGTTTTATCCCCCGTAGGAAATATGGAAATGCTCTATGCTGCTGTCCGCGCAGGCGCCGATGCTGTGTATCTTGGCGCAAAAGAATTTAACGCAAGGCGCAACGCTAATAATTTTGACCTGAGTCAGCTCAAAGAGGCTATTGATTACTGTCACATACGCTCGGTTAAGGTTTATCTTACCCTTAACGTGCTTATAAAGGATGAAGAAATGGATAAGGCTTTATCCCTTGCTTTTGAGGCTTACCGCTTTGGAATAGACGGTATTATTATCGCTGATTTAGGACTGAGCGCTCTTTTAAAAGAAAAATTGCCAAATCTCCCTCTCCACGCCTCAACTCAGATGACCGTTTGCCATGAAGACTCCCTGCCCATACTAAAGAAATTAGGTTTTACAAGGGTTGTCGCCGCCAGAGAAATGAGCAAAAAGGAACTTATACAGCTATGCAATAAAGCCCGTGAGCTTGATATGGAAGTTGAGGTATTTGTCCACGGCGCTTTATGTATGTGTATGTCGGGACAGTGCCTTATGTCCGCCCTTATCGGTTCACGAAGCGGAAACCGCGGTCTTTGCGCAGGTCCCTGCCGACTTCCCTTTGACAATAAATCGGACAACGAATACGCTCTTAGCTTAAAGGACCTTTCTCTTCTTGACCACATTGACGAATTAAAGGAAATGGGGATTGCCTCCCTTAAGATTGAGGGCAGAATGAAGCGTCCCGAATATGTAGCCGCCGTAACCGCCGCCGCGCGAAGCATGGTAGACACGGGCAAAATCGATGAAAAGCTTAAGGATTGTGTTAAAAGCGTTTTTAGCAGAAGCGGTTTTACCGATGGATATTTTACCGACAAAACGGGCAAAGATATGTTCGGAATGAGAACGAAAGACGACGTTATATCGGTGAGTGACGCTCTGCCCTTTTTACACGAAATAATCCGCAGGGAAAGGCAAAGCATTCCCCTTAGCATTAGCGCAATTATAAAGGAGAATTTGCCTATAAAAATTATTTTAGATGACGGCACACATAAAGCTGAGGTTTCGGGTGAAATTCCCGAAAAAGCAGTCAGGGTAGCCTTAACCGAGGAAGGTGTGATTTCATCCCTTTCAAAGCTTGGCTCTACCCCCTATTTTGCCGAAAAAGTTTCGGTAGATTTAGACAATAATTTAAGTGTCAGAACTTCCGTGCTTAACGAACTCAGAAGAAAAGCCTGCGCCGAGCTTGACAAAAAACGCATTTTTATAAGAAACGACGGCATTTTACCGAAAGCCACCCCTATAGACTTTATAAGAAATTACCCAACCCCTGAAATCTGGATTAAATTAAGCTCTCTGTCTCAGTTGCCAAACCGCCTTGACGGTGTATCCAAAATTATTCTTCCCCTTGAAGACGAGTTTGATTTAAATCTTTTACCAAAAAACACGCCTATTGCCGTTGATATTTCGGGAGCAGGATTTTTTGGTGAAAAGCTCAGCGAAAAATTAAAAAAAGCCAAAGAACAAGGCTTTTCTGCCGTTTTTGTTAACAATATCGCTCATATCGGGGCGGCATTATCCAGCGGCATGGAAGTTTTTGCAGGACACAGACTTAATATTTTTTCAAATTTTTCAATGCTTTATGCTAAAAACTTAAATTTTTCGGGAGCTGTTATTTCCCCTGAGCTTACCGAAAAAGCTCTATCGGATATAAACCCATATATTAAAAAAATATGCTTTGCATACGGCAAACTTCCCCTGATGCTGACTAAAAACTGTCCCGTTTGTGTTCCCGACTGCAAGGGCTGTAAAAAGGACAGATACTTAACCGACAGAAAGGGCGTTAAATTTCCTGTAAAATGCCGCACAGGTTATAGTGAAATTTTTGCCGACCGGCCTGTTTTTATCGCCGATAAAATAGAAGATTTTGAGGCAAATGCTTTTCTGCTTTATTTCACAGATGAAACCCGCGAGGAAACCGAAAAAATAATAAAGACTTATGTAAACGGCGAAAAAGCCGATTCCCCCTTTACCAGAGGGCTTTATTACCGCGGTGTAGAATAAATTTTACCCCCCTTACATAAACTATTTGCAAGGGGGATATTTTTATGAAAATTCAATGGAAAAAACTTCTGTTTTTTATAGCCGTTCCGCTTGTCGTGGGGGCTATATCGGGCTTTATTTCTATGTCGGGTATGGAGGAATTCAAGGCGCTTATCAAACCGCCGCTGTCCCCTCCGCCAATTCTTTTTCCTATAGTATGGTCAATTCTCTTTATCCTTATGGGAATTGCATCATATCTCGTTTATACTTCCGAAAAAAGCGACAAAGTAAGCGTTGCCCTCGTCTTTTACGCCATACAGCTTATTTTTAACTTCTTCTGGTCTATAATTTTCTTTAACGGTCAGGCGTATTTGTTCGCTTTTATCTGGCTTGTGGTCTTGTGGCTCCTTATCCTTATTACCACAATCCTTTTCTATCAGATTTCAAAACCCGCAGGATATCTTATGGTTCCTTATTTAATTTGGGTAGCCTTTGCAGGATACCTGAATTTTGCAATTTATCTTTTAAACTGATTTCTTATAATTTAAAAAGCCGAGGTAAGCCTCGGCTTTTTTATCTTTTAAAGCATTCTTTGCTGCCACAGCTTTTTGCATAAGGGCAACCGATACATTTGTCTCCCCGCTTTTTAGCACGAACAAGATACCATATAATGCCTGTCGCAATCGCAAGCAATATCAAAACAACAATAACATTTTCCATAACAATGATCCT
>SVQC01000044.1 GCA_015065585.1 Oscillospiraceae bacterium | reverse complement strand
AACTTAACTGTAACACAGGATTTTCCATTCGTCACTTATTTTTTTGCCTACTGTAACACATCTATTGTAAACCTACATATTATATACAAAAATTTTAAACGATATATTGCACTTTTATAAAATATGTGGTACACTATATAGGAATATATTTTTAAGGGGTTTTATTTGTGGGTAAAGTAATCAAACATTTGAGAATGCTTGGTCTCGCTTTAATAGATGCGGCTATAGTATTTTTCTCCTACGCTTTCTCCCTGTTTTTAAGATACGATAAGTTTAATTATTTTACAGAGTCTGAACATTTACAAAATTTAGTGTACTGCCTCCCTATAATACTATTTGTGCATTTTCTTGTATTTTCTGCCATGAATTTTTATCGCACAATATGGCATTATGCAGGCGTTATCGAAATTGCAAAAATAGCCATTGGCTCTTTCATTGCCACCGTATTTACCTTTGCAGTATTTTTATGTTATTCAGCGGCAAAGGGAACCCTTGAAACTCAGCTTGCTGTTCTTCCTGAATCGGTTTATGCTACGGCACCTTTCTTTATTGCAGTAATTATAATGGCTGAAAGATTCACTATAAGAGCAATAAGAAAATTTGTTGATAAGGGTAATAACGAAACTAAATTCGGTTTAAAAGGGCGGACTATGATTATCGGTGCCGGCGATGCGGCGTCGCTTCTGCTTGATAATATGAAGGTTAGCGATAAATTCGGCGGTATTATGCCGATTTGCCTGATAGATGATAATCCTAAAAAACAGGGTATGTATCTTCATAACTGTCCTGTTATGGGTACGCGTCATGATATTATAAAATTAGCAAAGATTAAAAAAATTGATTTGATTATTTTTTGTATACCTTCCTGTCCTGCTGAAGAAAAGGCAAAAATTCTTAAAATTTGTCAGAAGACGGATTGTAAATTAAAAACCTTACCGCCTATTTATCAGATTGAAAATGCTGATTATGTTTCTACCAAAAATGTTCGTAACGTAGAGATTGAGGACCTGCTCGGCCGTGAGCCTATTCGTCTTGAACTTGACTGTGTAGAAGATTATGTTGGCGGAAAAACCGTTCTTGTTACAGGTGGCGGCGGCTCAATAGGTAGCGAACTATGTCGACAAATTGCCGCAAATAATCCTAAAAAGCTTGTTATTTTTGATATTTATGAAAATAATGCCTATGATATTCAGAATGAACTTAAGCATTCCTATCCTGAACTTGACCTTTCAGTTCTTATCGGCTCGGTTCGTGATACTAGACGCATAAATTATGTGTTTAAGAGGTTTAAGCCGGAAGTTGTATATCATGCTGCTGCCCATAAACACGTTCCGTTAATGGAGGACAGTCCTAACGAAGCGGTAAAGAATAACGTTTTCGGTACTCTTAAAACCGTCAGGGCTGCCGATAAATATAATGCGGAAAGATTTGTCCTTATATCTACGGATAAAGCTGTTAATCCTACTAACATAATGGGCGCATCAAAACGTATGTGCGAAATGATTGTTCAGGCTTATAATAGATTAAGCGATACAAATTTCGTGGCGGTACGTTTTGGTAATGTGCTTGGCAGTAACGGAAGTGTTGTTCCTCTGTTTAAGCGTCAGATTGAACAAGGAGGACCTGTAACCGTTACAGACCCCTCTATCATAAGATATTTTATGACTATTCCTGAGGCCGTGTCACTTGTTTTGCAGGCAGGTGCTTATGCTAAAGGCGGAGAAATATTTGTACTTGATATGGGTGAGCCGGTTAAAATAATTGACCTTGCTGAAAATCTTATACGCCTTTCTGGATTTACGCCTTATGTTGATATTGATATCAAATTCACGGGGCTCAGACCGGGCGAAAAGAAATTTGAGGAACTGCTTATGAGTGAGGAAGGTCTTACACAAACAGAAAATAAACTTATTTTTATTGGACAACCCATACAGTTTGATGAAAATGAATTTATAGAAGCACTTGATACTTACAAAGAAAAAATCTATGATGACGGTAATGAAATAAAGGAATGGGTTAAAAAATTCGTTCCTACGTATCAGATACCGAAGTGATTAAAAACCCTTGCAACGACAGTTGTAAGGGTTTTTAATTGTTTGTAATGAGCTATTGTATTTTGGCATATATCTATTTTGAGGAGGAGACGATATGACAGATAAAACCTTTGATGAATATTTGGCTGAAATGCTTAAGATGTATAAAAATAATAAGTCGACTGCAACCGTAAATGCAGAGGTAACAGTGCCGATAGATGCAGCAGATTATACGGGGAAAGGCAATATAATAGTTGTCGTTAACGGCGGTAACAATGCAATACCTCTCGAAAACGCCAAGGTTACGGTGTTAAGCGAAAGCGGTGAAATAATAAAAGAAATGCTTACCGACAGAAGCGGAAAAACGGGGTTTATTGAAGTTCCGACACCTAAAAGGAGTGAAACCTTAGCTCCGCAGAATGCCCGTCAGGTTTACGCTTTTTACGATGTCAAGGCAGAAGCCGAAAACTACGTTACCGATACCATAAAGCAGGTGCCGGTTTTCGACGGTATTGTTTCGATTCAGGAATTTAATCTTGTGTGGATTCCCGCTTCCTCGAATGGTGGGGAATCGGTAACAGAGAATGAAGGTAATCCGTTTAATCTTTAAGAAAGGAGTTTTTTATGCCACTTAATCCGGTTATTCCCACCGAAATCACCGTGCATTTGGGGGCACCTCAAAGTAGTGCTGAAAATGTTACGGTACCATTCGTTGAATATATAAAAAATGTTGCTTCCAGCGAAATTTATCCTACATGGCCTGAAAATGCTTTAAGGGCAAATATATATGCTATTATTACCTTTGCACTGAACCGTATTTATACCGAATGGTACAAAAGTCAGGGCTATGATTTTGATATTACTAATTCTACTCAATTTGACCAGGCTTTTGTGAAGGACAGAACGGTTTTTGAAAATATTTCACAAATTGTTGATGAGATTTTCAACAGCTATGTGGTAGAGCAAGGTAGTATACAGCCGTTTTTTACACAGTTTTGCAACGGCACAACTTCTCAGTGCGCAGGACTTTCCCAATGGGGAACTGTTAACCTTGCCAACGAGGGACGAACACCATATGAAATTTTGCAGAATTACTATGGAGATGACATTAATATTATTATGAATGCGCCGGTTCAGAATGTTATGGAATCATATCCCGGAAGACCGCTTAAAATTGGAGACAGCGGTAATGACGTTCAGATAATACAAACACAGCTGAATTCTATATCAAAAAACTATCCCGCTATTGAATATATAAGTATGCCGAGAGGCGTTTTTGATATCAGAACACAAAATGCGGTAAAGAAGTTTCAGGAGATTTTCTTTTTACCCGTAACGGGAGAGGTTGATAAAGCTACTTGGTATAAAATCAAACGGTACTTTACGGGAGTCAGAAGACTTACAGAATTAAATTCTATCGGCATAACCGTTGAGGAAGCGGCTTTGCCGTATGAATCGGAACTTAAACTGGGCGATAGCGGCGGAAGTGTGACGGCGCTTCAGTATTACCTTAACGTTATCGCATATTTTAACGGCAATATAAATTCTATGCCTATAGATTCGGTTTTCGGAGAGCAGACTAAAAATTCCGTTACAAGCTTTCAACAGTATTTTTCTTTACCAATAACGGGTGTGGTAGATAGAAATACATGGAATAAAATTACCGAAGTGTACGCTAATATTGTGGATAATTTGCCTGAGGGATATGCCGGTGTCAAGGCAGAAGTTTATCCGGGATATGTGTTGAGTGAGGGTATGCGTGGAGAAAACGTACGCAATTTGCAAACATATTTAAGCCGTATTGCCGATTCGATACCTCAAATACCCAAAATTACTCCTGACGGAATTTTCGGACCTAATACGGCAAATGCGGTAAGGGAATTCCAACGTATTTACGGACTTCCCGTAACTGGTAATGTAGGCCCTGCCACTTGGTTTAATATTGCAAATGAGTATGATGCAATTGTAACTTAAATTTTTTTCTTGATATTTAAAACGGTTAAAATTATCAGTGGCGGAATTATTAAAAACGGCATAATTTTTATATATTCGATATTCTTTAACGTATCTGTCAAAGCACAAAAAACAGCATAAATTATAAGGGAAACAGGCAAAATTATATTCTTGATTTTACTATTTATCTTTTCACTTAAATCAACCGAAACTCTTAGACAAATGGCAGTTTTTATAAGACTTGAAGCGAAGTAAATAAAATATGAAAAACCTTCGAGTCGAGTGTAACTGTTGCCTAAGGTTGTTATGCTTATGGCTGAGGCGTAAGGGTTTAGAAGCGTAGAGGCGAGATTGTAACCAAATATTAAAATACATTGTAAAAAAGAAACTAAAAGTAAAAAGCTACCAAGTAAAAATCCCTTAATATAGGTGTTTTTTGGGGTTTTAAGATTTGTATTCATAAAAAACGGCATCAAAATTATACTTTGCGAAAAACTTAAGCCGAAATAGGAAGAACACTCGTATAAAATTTTGCCTAAGGATATTTCGTCTTTTATAATGATATTTGAAAATTTCATATTACTAATCGAGATTATGAAAAGTAACAGTAAAATAACAGTTATAATCAGGCCGCTTATTAAAGCGGTCTTTATTATTACTTCTTTTTTGACGCTGCTTAAAAAATAAAGGGAAATTAAAAAAAGTAATGATGGTAAGAAACTGCTTACTTCAGGTAGAATGACCTTGTCGGAAAAGGTAATGAAATTTCGTGTGCAGATTAATCCGCAAAATATACAGTAAATAATAAAAAATCCTAAAAATACTTTATAAAAATAAGAATTACTATCTTTATTGATTTTAGCGGCGCGATAGCAGAAAAAAATATAAACTATACCAATCAATACAGATAAAATATAACCTAAAAGGGCGTTTCCTCCATATTTTGTAAAGGGCAGATTTATAACAGAATTTCCTAAAATGAAAACGGTAATTAAGAAAACGGAGGGTGTGGTATTTATTTTTTCTGTCATAGTGATACCTCCATTTTTTTGACTTCTAAAGACTGATATCCAATTTCTGTTTTTTTGATTACGGGCAAAGCTATATATCCTAAGCTTTGACAATCGCTGATTATCCTGTATAACGGTTTTGTTTGTTCGTTATTTATAAGAAATTCCGAAAGGGAATAATCAGCGCTGTCTTTGAATAGCGTATCAGAACTTTTTGCAAAGATTAAATTAAGTGATAAAGGCGTTTCTTTAAAATCTTTAAAGAAAAATAAGATTTTAGATATTTCCTTACTGCTTAGTTTTGTGCTAATAGCAATAACTGCGGTGTGAGAAAGGGATAAATCTTTAACAAGTATTTTATTAAGATTTTCATAACATTCCTCTAGAGTTTTGCCGCTTGCACTAACAGGTGAATTTTTTTCTTTATCCGCACTTAAAAACTGGGCTGTAACAGAATAACCGTAATCAGAAGTATCGATAAAAAGGGTAGGAGTTACTGCAATTTCCTGAATTTCTCGGTAATCCTTAAAGGTAACGCTGCCCGTAATAATAAAAACAACCAGAATAATTAATAATATTTTTTTCATTATTCTATGTCCTTTTGACGTACTTTATTTTCGCTGATACCTATTGGCCGCGTTATCATATTTTTCCACGAGGTTCGTATAAAAGTATCCTTTATTGATTGAAAATCGGCAGTTAGTAAATCAGAGGTAGAATCAACCGAAAAGGATTCAAGGGAAAAAGCCAGTATGAAAATAGTAAATATACCTGTAAAATACCCAAATAGACCAAAATAGTTACCCAGCAGAACAAGTCCTATTCGTGAGTAAAATACTGCGCCTTTAAGACGCGCTACCATAAGTCCGGAAACACCGCTTAATGCGACTATAATAAGCATCGGTGCGCTGACGATATTTGCCGAAACAGCAGCTTGCCCTACTACAAGACCGCCGACGATACTGAGAGCGTGTCCCATACCCTGAGGAGTACGAAGACCTGTTTCTCTGAGTATTTCAAAAATGAAAATCAGTACAAGACATTCGGTAATTGCTGTAAAAGGAACACCATCACGTGAGGCTGCTGTTGTTATGAAAAAAGGCGTCGGAAGCAAATGCTTGTGATGAGTAATAAGTGCCAAGAAAACTGAAGGCACACTAATGCTTAAAAAGAAACAAAAATAGCGGAGAATTCGGCCGATAACGGCTACGCGGTGATTTAAATAATAATCGTCATCAGACTGAAAATTCTCGGTAAATAAATAGGGAAGAGTCAGTACTACGGGACTTCCGTCAACAAGTAAAGCTATTCGTCCTTCAAGAAGCCGCGCGGCAACTATATCTGGTCTTTCGGTTGAGCCGATGGTTTTAAAAAGTTTTACTTTGTCGGGATTAATGAGTTCAGCAATATAGTTTGTATCTAAAATTCCGTCGATTTTTATTTTAGCCAGCCGTTCTTTTAGAATGTTTAAAGCTTTTTTGTTAACTATGCTGTCAAGATAGGTAACGAAAACTCGAGTATCAGTGCTTCTGCCGATAAAAAAAGTTTCAACGCACAGGTCCGGGGTAGGAAGCTTGCGCCTTATCATAGCCATGTTTAGCATAACGGCTTCATCAAAGCCTTCTCTTGGTCCTTGAAGAACCTTTTCGTCAACAGGCTCTGAAATTCCTCTTGTTCTCCAGCCTTTAGTGTTGATTGTTATGCCGTAGGCACTCCCGTCGGCGATAAGCAGAGTGTCGCCGTACTGAATTGAACGAAGCATCTCATCAACCTTTTGCGTTTTGCTGCTTTCTGCGGCGAAAATAATTTTATCAAGTATAAGGTCTTCAATCGGAGTGGTAATTTCACCTTTATATTCAAGTAACGGTTCAAGAACAGATTCGTTTAAAATACCACTGTTTACCATTCCGTCGAAGAAAAAAAGAGCGCATTTGATTTTAGAATTAATGTAAAATTCTCTAATTCTTAATATATCATCCTTTTTGAATACGTTTTTGATATAGTTTAAATTTGTCTTTAAATTATTACTTAACCGTTCGTTTTTAAAGGAATCAAGATTCATAATATCACCGTAAATAGTATTGCCTTAAAATAAAAGTTTATTAAAGTTAAAAAGAGTTAAAAAAACTCTTGATTTATAAGGTGGGTATAGTGTATAATAACAGTTGTGCATTAGCCGGTGTGTTGGAATTGGCAGACGAGGTGGACTCAAAATCCATTGATGGCGACATCGTGCGGGTTCAAGTCCCGCCACCGGCACCAAAGCATTCAAACCCGAACCTTTTACCAATCGGTGAAACGTTCGGGTTTGTTGTTTTCTTAAAAGATGTTAAATAAGCCTTTGTTTGTGGCAGTACAGAGTTAATCGCTCTGTGCTGCCACTTCTTCGTTTCAAAGATTTTTCGTACATAAAAGGAGATTTTGAAATGAAGACTACAAAAACAAGAATTATTTTCTTCACTATAGCACTTACATATAGTTTAATATTGGGATTTTACATGAGAGACTTTCTTGTTCTCTCTCCTCCCACTTTACAAGTTTTCTATCTACTATCGGCTCTACCCACTTTGTTTTTAACAGTTAATATAAATTCAAAAGCAATGAGAGCAACGGTTTATATTTTGCTGATACTCATTGCTTGTATGAACATTACCTATGCAATTTATTGTCGTAGAGTATTTCCCATATTAGCAATCATATCACTTGGCATTGTTTTTATGTATTTCATTGCTTTTGCCAACGCTACTCGTAAAGATAGGTTATTGACGAAAATTTTTGTTTTAGTGTTATCTGCTGAAATTTTGTTGTTGCTTTTCACAGCATATATTTTCGTCTACAAACAAAATTGTGTTTCTCTTACCAACGGTCAAGCAACCCTATGGGATGTAGACACAGTTAAACTTGCTGACGAAATTTGTACCGACTGTGACAGTGAAGAAGAAAAGGTAAAAGCAATATACGAATGGATGACACGTAGTTTCGAGTACGACTATGATTGCAATCCGGCAATACAGTATTTCAATATTCGTAAAATCTTGCGCACACGTAAAGGAATCTGCTATGACTTTGCACATCTCTTTGCCGCGCTTTGTCGTAGTCAAAATATCCCCTGCTATGTAGTTGACGGTAATAAACGAGAAAATGTTCAGTATCACCATACCTGGAATAGAGTTTATTTTAATGATTCTTGGTGGAATATAGATGTGACTTTTGACACCATTCAAACTATTAATCGAGAGTGCCTTTACGGACTCCGTAAAATTGATTGTGCATGTGTTACGGATGAAGAATTTTTCATAACGAAGATATATTAAGAGCATTGTAAAAGCCGCCCGAGTGGGCGGCTTTTACTACTTATTAGAGTTAATTGTGCGGATCATCTGCATGACCACTTTCTTCTGTTCAGCTGTGAGGCTAACCCAAGAGTCAAAAAGTTCTTTGATTTCAGGTGTCATCTCAACCATATCTCCGTCTGCAAAAAACTGGGATATTGTAATGCCGAAGCCAGCGCAAATTGCTTCTAAGGTGCTTATTGAAGGCAAAGTGTTTCGTCTGAAAATATTAGCAAGAGTTGATTCGGATAAGCCGCATTCTTTAGATAATCTATATTCAGTCCATCCACGCTCATCCAATAACTGACGAAGCCTCTTATGTGTATCCATAGCCTCACCACCTTTCTTAACTATATTTTACCGCTTAACTTAATGGTTTTATACCCAATACTTGTAATGTTATTACCATTATGTTAAACTGTATGGTATAACTAAGTTGAGGGGTAACGAGCGCTGTGTTAAAGAATACTTGTTGTTTTATCGGTCACAGAGAAATAAATGTGACTGATGAGTTAAAGGAAAAACTATATGTGTTAATCGAACACTTAATTATAGAAGAAAGTATTGATACTTTTCTTTTTGGCAGCAAGAGCCAATTTGATGATCTCTGTTATGATATAGTGACCAATACGAAGAAAAAGTACCCTCACATAAAAAGAATTTTTGTGAGGGCAGAATATCCTTATATTGATGAAAGCTATAAAGCATACCTGTTAGAAAATTATGAGGATACCTATTTTCCAAAATCGGTGCTTGGCGCAGGTAAAGCAAGCTATGTAAAACGTAACTGTGAGATGATAGATAATAGTCGATTCTGCATTGTTTACTATAAAGAGGACTATACCCCAAAAAGCAGAAAAAGTGGAACAAAAATAGCTTTCGCTTATGCCGAAAAGAAAAAGAAAAGCATTATCAGATTTCCTTAAAATTTAATTATGGCGAATTCGCCGTAGTTATAGTAAAAATGTGTCACATAAAAAATGAGCATCACAATGATTTGTGTTGCTCATTTTTCTGTATTGATTAATAACAAAGTGCTCGGCGTTTTAACCATCTTTTAATTCCTTTACCGTTCTTATTTTATTAACCGGAGTTTCAACATAACGAAGCAAATCATCAAGTTTATCCGTTA
>SVQC01000012.1 GCA_015065585.1 Oscillospiraceae bacterium | reverse complement strand
AGGGTGCTATAATGGTTGCCGCTTATTCATATATGGCTCTGGTTCCCATTATTCAGCCCCCAGTTATAAAAGCCCTTACGACAAAGAAAGAACGTTTAATCCGTATGCCCTATAAACCCGCAAACGTTTCTAAGGCTACAAAAATTCTCTTCCCAATTGTCGTTACCATTATTGCCTGCGTAATTGCTCCCTCTGCCGCTTCTCTTATCGGTTCTCTTATGTTCGGTAATCTTATAAGAGAATGCGGAGTTCTCGATTCCCTTTCCGAAACTGCCCAGAACGTACTAGCCAACCTTATTACCATATTCCTTGGCATAAGCGTTGCTTCACAGATGGTTGCCGAAAAGTTCTTAAAGCTTGATACACTTCTTATTTTAGGACTTGGTCTTGTTGCTTTCATAGTTGATACCGCCGGCGGTGTACTTTTTGCTAAACTTTTAAACCTGTTTATGAAAGAAAAAATCAATCCTATGATTGGTGCCGCAGGTATTTCTGCCTTCCCTATGTCAGGACGTATCGTTCACAAAATGGGACTTAAGGAAGACCCTCAGAATTTCTTGCTTATGCACTCTATAGGCGTTAACGTATCGGGACAGATTGCCTCTGTTATTGCAGGCGCGCTGATACTTAACTTCTTTAGCTAAGGGAGGTACTGCTATGTTACTTGCAAAATTAATTGAAAAATTCGAGCCTGAGCAATTTATAGATTATCTTCCATATATGGGCAAAGGTATGTTGGCTATACTCATAGTAATCGGAATCATAATTCTTGTTACGGCCGTTTTAAACAAAATAGTCAATAATATTAATAATAAGAAGTAATTCAAAGCGACTCTCCAAAAAATTGGAGAGTCGCTTTTTCACACACTTTTTTCTGCTGAATAAAATATAAAGGAACTATTCCACTTAAAACCAGAAAAGAGTGACGAAATGGAACACAGCACAGTAGTTCTTATGGGTAATCCCAATGTGGGAAAAACCACCCTTTTTAATAAACTTACAGGCAAGCACGACCATACGGGAAACTGGGAGGGCAAAACCGTTGAAATAGCCAAAGGCATTTATAAAGCCGAAAATAAAATATTTCACATTATAGATTTGCCGGGCATTTACTCGTTGAATTTCAAATCTCCAGAAGAAAAAATCGCCAAGGATTTCCTTTTATCCGGTGCTTATGATACCGTTATTATTGTATGTGACGCTACTAATATGCACAAAAGCATACATCTTGCACTTGAAATAATAAGTATATGTAAAAACTGTATCTTATGCATAAATATGGCGGACGAGGCAAAACGAAGAAGCATTAACATAGACGTAGCGGGGATGGAAAAATTTCTTAATATTCCTATTATATTTTGCTCTGCTCGAAAAAGTGCAAAGGAAGTAAAAAACGCCCTTTTAAAAGACGAAAAAAGCAAAGGAATTATAAAAAATATAAAAAAATCAGAGATTTTAGGTTTTATAACCTACACGAATAAAGACCTTGCAAAGAGAGATAGGGCTTTAGACAAGATTTTTTGCGGAAAATTTACTGCCCTTCCCGTTATGCTTATTTTTTTGGCGGTTCTTTTATGGATAACCATTAGCGCCGCAAATCTGCCTTCAGTTTATATAGGCAAATTTCTGTATTTTTTAGGCGAAAAAATACGCTCCCTTTTTGATATTATTAATATGCCGTCCGTTATTACGGGAATTTTAATTGATGGTGCTTACGAAGTTTTGTCTCAGGTAGTTTCGGTAATGTTTGTTCCTATGGCGGTATTCTTCCCGCTGTTCAGCTTACTTGAAGAAAGCGGTTTTCTTCCCCGAATTGCTTATAATTTAGATAAACCCTTTAAAAAATCGGGAAGTAACGGAAAACAAGCTCTTACAATGTGTATGGGACTTGGCTGTAACGCAGTAGGAGTTACCGGTTGCAGAATAATGCCTACAAAAAAAGCTCAGAATATTTCCATACTGACAAACAGCTTTATACCCTGTAACGGAAGATTTCCTACACTTATTCTGCTTATTGGAATAATACTTGGAGGACGGCGAAATTCATTTTTAAGTTCCCTGCTTCTTACAGCTTTAATAGTTTTAGCGGTAACGGTAACCTTTGCCGTAACATTTATACTAAATAAAACAATAAGCGGCAAAAAAGTCAGCCTTAAAATTGAACTGCCTTCCTATAAATCTCCACCCGTTTTAAAAATACTTTTCGATTCATTTTTCAATAAAACGCTGCTCATTTTGGCCAGAGCCGTCGCTGTCAGCATTCCCGCAGGAGCTGTGCTTTGGCTTACGCAAAATATTACGTTTGGCGGTAGCACTTTAATAAATCATCTTGCAAATTTTTTGGACCCTTTGGGCAGTCTGTTATGTATGGACGGCGTTATCCTCGCAGCCTTTATTTTAGGCTCTCCTGCTAATGAAATCGTGCTACCTATAGCTATAATGATATACACCTCCTGCTCTACGCTCGGTGCTTTCAGTGCAGAGGATATGCAGCATATTTTATTTATCCACGGATTTGATGCTTTTACTGCCTTTAGTATGTGCATATTTACCCTTTTCCATTGGCCCTGCGCTACTACCCTTTTGACCGTAAAAAAGGAAACACAAAGCATAAAATATACTCTTTTAGCAATCCTTATCCCCCTTTCAGCAGGAATCATTTTATGTATACTGATAAATCTTTTTAAAATTACGTTGACCGGCTTAATATAAGCCGGTCATTCTGTATATACCGTAAGTTTTCAGAAAAAATAAAATACAGTGGTTAATTTGTTAATAAAATAACTGTTTTTATTTGATTTTTTGAGTAACTTTTATAAATTTTAAAAGTAATGAAATTTTCTATTGTTTCTTATGGATATTTTTAGTATAATAATATGGGTTAATTTGTATCTGATTTTAGATAAATTATTTAACTTAAAATATTAATTTAGGAGGTTACAAGATATGAGCGATACAGTATTCGTGTGCTTAATGGGCATAGGCACCGTATTTGTAAGTCTGATTTGCATCATAATTGTATGTACTATAGTTAGTGGTATCATACGGCTTACTGATAAGAAACCTGCAAAGAAAGCCGAAGAAACTGTTTCCACAGAGGAAGCTAATGAAATTCCCGACAGACAGCGTATGATTGCCGCTGTTTCCTGCGCAATTGCAGAAGAACTTGGAACAGAAGTTTCAAAGCTTAGAATTTTATCTTTCAAAAAACTTTAAAATTATTTCTATTTAACGAAAGGTTGACTAAAAATGAAAAAGTATAATGTTAATGTAAACGGTACTATGTACGAAATCACTTTAGAAGTTGTTGACGGTGATGAGGCTTCTGCTCCCGTTGCTGCTCCTGCTGCTACTCCTGCACCCGCTGCTGCACCCGCTCCCGCCGCTGCCCCCGCTGTAAGCGGTGAAGAGGTTAACAGCCCTATGCCCGGCAACATTCTTGCCGTTAACGTAAATGTAGGCGATACTGTTAAAGCCGGACAGGTTCTCATGATTTTAGAGGCTATGAAAATGGAAAACGAAATTATGGCCGGTGTTGACGGTAAAATCGTTTCTCTTAACGTTCAGAAGGGCTCTACCGTTGAAACCGGCACTCTTCTCTGTGTAATCGGCTAATTCGCATTTCGGAGGAAATACTGATGAATAAAAAAATATTAGTGTCTTTCCTCGCTGTGCTTTTGGCTTTTACCTTCCTTTTTACAGGCTTTAGCGTATTTGCCGATACAGCCGAGCAAAAGACAGATGAAACTGTTGCCGAAGAAATCGAAATCGTTCCCGAAGAAGCTATTAAAAACTTCCTTGGCGATACCGGTTTCAAAGCCGTTTTCGGCAACGTAACCAAAGGTGTTTCGGGAGACGGAAGTATTTTCGAAAACCTTATTACTAACTACGGCTACATCGTAATGCTTCTTATTTCGTTCGTTTTGCTTTACCTTGCCATCGGTAAGGGCTTTGAACCCCTTCTTCTCTTACCTATCGCCTTCGGTATGCTTTTAACCAATCTTCCCGGCGCTGAAATGTTCCACGAAGCTATTTTTGCCGGTGGTCATATCAACTGGCAAACCCTTGCCAATACCGGCGGTCTTCTTGACTTTTTGTATCTTGGTGTAAAGCTTGGTATTTATCCTTGTCTTATATTCCTTGGCGTTGGCGCTATGACCGACTTCGGTCCCCTTATTGCAAATCCCAAGAGTCTTCTCCTCGGAGCTGCTGCTCAGCTTGGTATTTTTATGACCTATGTTGCCGCAAGTCAGTGGCTTGGCTTTACTCCTCTCGAGGCAAGCTCTATCGGTATTATAGGCGGTGCTGATGGTCCTACCGCAATTTTCGTAACAAGTAAACTTGCGCCCCATCTTTTAGGACCCATCGCCGTTGCCGCTTATTCCTACATGGCTCTCGTTCCGGTAATTCAGCCTCCTATTATGAAGGCTCTTACCACCAAAAAAGAGCGTCAAATCGTTATGAAACCTCTCCGTGAAGTTTCTAAAAAGGAAAAGATTATTTTCCCCATCGCCGTTACCGTTTTCGTAGCTCTTCTTGTTCCGTCCGCTACCCCTCTTGTTGGTTGCTTAATGCTTGGTAACCTTTTAAAAGAAAGCGGAGTTGCCGACAGACTTGCGAAAACCGCACAGAACGAGCTTATGAATATTGTAACAATATTCCTTGGAATTACCGTTGGTGCTACCGCTACGGCAAGTACCTTCCTTTCGGCAAGAACCCTTTATATTCTTGCCCTTGGCGTTATTGCATTCAGCTTCGGTACCGCAAGCGGCGTACTTCTTGCTAAATTTATGAATCTCTTCCTTAAGACAAAAATTAATCCTCTTATCGGTTCTGCCGGTGTTTCTGCCGTTCCTATGGCTGCCAGAGTTTCTCAGGTTGTCGGTCAGAAAGAAAACCCCAAGAACTTCCTTTTAATGCATGCTATGGGTCCCAACGTTGCAGGTGTTATCGGTTCTGCTATTGCCGCAGGCGTACTCCTTGCTCTCTTTGGTTAATGGAGGTATAAAATATGGCTAAACTTAATATTACAGATACTATTCTCCGTGACGCCCATCAGTCACAGGCTGCTACCCGTATGCGCATTGAGGATATGCTCCCTGCCCTTGAAAAGCTCGACAAAATGGGCTATTGGTCCGTTGAGTGTTGGGGCGGCGCTACCTTTGATGTTTGTATGCGTTTCTTAAATGAAGACCCCTGGGAAAGACTTCGTACCATTAAAAAGGCTATGCCCAACACAAAGCTTCAGATGCTTCTCCGCGGACAGAATATTCTCGGTTACAAGCATTACGCCGATGACGTTGTAGACGCTTTCGTTAAAAAAGCTATTGAAAACGGTATTGACGTTATCCGTATTTTCGACGCTCTCAACGATACCCGTAATATGGAACAGGCTATGAAATCCTGTAAAAAATACGGTGGTATATGCGAAGCCGCTATGAGCTACACCATTAGCCCCGTTCACAATGAAGACTATTTCGTAGAGCTTGCCAAAACCCTCGAAAAAATGGGCGCTGACGTAATTTGTATCAAAGATATGGCTAACCTTCTTCTCCCCTATGATGCGTATTCACTTGTTAAAAAGTTAAAGGCAGCCGTTAAATGCCCCATTCATCTTCATACCCACAACACAACGGGTACAGGTGATATGACCTATCTTATGGCTGCTCAGGCAGGTGTTGATATTGTAGATACCGCCCTTTCTCCTTTCGGTAACGGTACCGCCAACCCTGCTACCGAGGCTTTGGTTGCCACCCTTAAAGGCACAGATAGAGATACCGGTCTTGACCTTGATGCTCTTGCCGACGTCGCTGCCCATTTCCGCGAGGTTGCTGACAAGATGAAGGCTGACGGTACTCTTGACCCCAAGGTATTAAGCGTTGATACCAAAACTCTTATCTATCAGGTTCCCGGCGGTATGCTTTCCAATATGCTTGGCCAGTTAAAGCAGGCAGGCAAAGAGGATAAGTATTATGACGTACTTGCCGAAGTTCCGAAGGTAAGAAAAGATTTCGGTTATCCTCCCCTTGTAACTCCGACCAGTCAGATCGTCGGAACACAGGCGGTTATGAACGTTATTGCAGGTGAGCCCTACAAAATGGTACCTAAAGAGTCCAAAGCTTTGCTTCGCGGCGAATACGGTACTCTTCCTGCAGAAGTTAATGAGGATGTTCGCAAAAAATGTATCGGCGACGATAAGGTAATTACCTGCCGTCCTGCCGACCTTATTGAGCCTGAGCTTGAGAAATATAAAGCTGAAGCCGGCGAGCTTGCAAAATGTGAAGAAGACGTTTTAAGCTACGCTATTTTCCCACAGGTTGCCGCCAAATTCCTTGAAACCAAATACGGTATAAAGGAAGAAAAGGTTACTAAGGAAGACGAAAACACCGTTCGTACCCTTATTGTAGAAGACCTTTCTAAATAATTAAACAGCCCTCCGAAGATGCGTAAATGTTCTTAGCGAACATTTACGCAACTTTATTCGCTTTACGGCGAGTGATATTGCTTCGCAGTGGTATTATGCTTCGCATAGTGATATTGTCCTACGGACAGTTTATAGCGAATAGAATATCACGAAACTGATAGGTTTCATATCACTTCCTGTTTGAAATATCTCGCCATAGGCGAGGATTTTCAAAAGAAAATATCACGTCGACGATAGTCGGCATATCACTATACAGACAAAAAGAAAGAGAAGACTCGTCATTAAAAACGAATCTTCTCTTTTTTGCTGTAGTGGGTTTGGGCTTCTGCCCAACTGCATTTGTGCATACAAATGCGATGCTGGTTCTAAACGGAAACTATAAATTATTTAAAATAATAAAAAGTTCGCTAACGACACCGGCCAATTTCTTCGGAGGGTTTTTATTGCCTTAATACCTTATTTATGATATAATCAAGGCGGTGATTATTTTGACAGTAAAATTATATGATAATGATGCTTATTTAACTAAATTTAAGGCCAATGTTATTTCCTGTACTCCCTTTGACAGCGGATATAAGGTTATTTTTGATAAAACCGCCTTCTTCCCTGAGGAAGGTGGTCAGTACAGTGATAAAGGTACTGCTAATGGCTGTGAAATTTTCAACGTTCAGATTGAGGACGGAGAAATTGTTCATTACTGTACCGACGCTTTATCGGGAGAGGTTTGCTGTGAACTGGATTTTGAGCGACGTTTCCGTAATATGCAAAATCATACCGGCGAACATATAATTTCGGGAATTGTACATAATCTTTACGGTGGAAATAACGTAGGTTTTCATTTAGGTGAAGATGAAGTTACCTGCGACTATGACGTTATACTCACTAAAGAACAAATTGAAAATATTGAAATATTCGCCAATAAAGCCATTTACAAAAATCTTTACGTTCGCGGTTATTATCCAGATAAAAAGGAACTGGACGTTATAGATTACCGTAGTAAAAAAGAAATTGACGGCGATATAAGGCTTGTAACTATAGAAGATATTGATTGTTGCGCCTGCTGCGCCCCACACGTTAAATCTACGGGAGAAGTAGGCATAATAAAGATACTCCGCTTTGAAAAGCTTCGCTCAGGGCTCAGATTTTTTATTTCCTGTGGTCTTGATGCTTTTATAGATTATTCCTTAAAGCACGATGAAATCAGAAATATTTCATCAATTCTTAAATGCAAAACAGACGAGTGCGACGTTACGGTAGAAAAAATAAACGGCAGTCTTAAACAGACTGCCAGAGAAGTTAATTTCCTGAAAACCAAAATATTTGAAAATGAAATTTCAAATATTTCTAAAACCGAAAATGATTTAATTATTTTTACGGATAGTATTGATAATAATACCCTGAGAAATATCGTAAACTCTGCAAAGGAAAAAACAGAAAAAATCATCGGTGCATTTTCAGGGAATGACACCGATGGATATTCTTATATAATATACAGCCAAAACGCAGACCTTGTCGCTCTGTCAAAAACGCTGAACACCTCCCTTTCGGGACGCGGAGGCGGAAAGAATCCTATGGTTCAGGGAAGCGTTCTGGCAAATAAAAGCGATATAGAAAATTTCTTTAATAACGCCCTTTATTTATCTTTAAATATATGATGATGCTCCGGCGAAGCTGCCATTGAATAATAATCGCCCTTTGTAACAATTATATGGTCGATAAGATGCACTCCAATAGTTTTAAGAAGCTCTATTATCTTTACGGTTGCCATTACGTCAGCCTCTGACGGTTCAGCAATACCACCCGGATGATTGTGGCAAATTACAACCTCGGTTGCTTTTCTTTCAATAGCAATCCTGAGTAATTCTCTGGGATTTGCGGATATTGTGGAAATATTACCTTCACCTATTACGTCTATGTCCTTCTTCATTCCTCTGCTATCAAGAGAAAGTAAAGTAAGTGTTTCCTCCTCTATTGCTCCGTAATAAAGCTGAAGATACGTACCGAATTCTTCGGTAGTAGTCATAAATGTTTTTACATTATTATTTTCTAAATCGTAAAGGCTTGATGCCTCTTTTATCATTTTGAAGAGCTGTACCGTACGGTCGGTTATACCCTTGAACTCTATAAGTTCTTTTCTGGGCGCGTCCATTACCGCTGCAATTGTTTTATATTTATTAAGAAGCTCGTGAGCTATATCGTTAGTGTTAATTCTTGGAACTGAGAAAAAGAGAATTATTTCTAGCTTTTCATGTTCTTCTAAGCCGGCAAAACCGGTTTTTGAGAATTTGCCAAGCATTCTTTTTCTATGTCCGTCGTGTATACCCATTTTCAGACCCCTAATAGTTTTTGCTATAATAATTTTACTATTTTTTCATTAATAATTCAAGGTGATTTTCAATTATGAAAGAATTTTTTATTTCTTCAAACGATGCTAATCAAAGACTTGATAAATTTATAAGTAAGACTATGCCGACTTTACCAAAGGCTCTTATGTATAAGTTTATCAGAACAAAACATATAAAGCTTAACGGCAAAAAAGCCGAAATCAGTACAAGACTAAAGGAGGGTGATAAAATCACCGCCTATATTTCTGACGAATTTTTTACTGAAGCTAAGCCGAAATATGATTTTCTCTTAGCATCAGATAAACTAAATATAGTTTATGAAGACGAAAATATATTACTTGCCGACAAGCCACAGGGACTTCTTTCCCACCCCGATGAAAACGAATATAACGATACTTTAATTACCCGAATTCAAAAATACTTATATTTAAAGGGCGAGTATGAGCCGGAAAAAGAAAATTCCTTTAAGCCATCCCTTGCTAACAGAATCGACCGTAATACCGGCGGTATCGTAATAGCCGCTAAAAACAGCGAGGCTCTCAGAATTTTATGCGATAAAATAAAACTCAGGGAAATCGACAAGCGTTATCTTACCGTTGTTCACGGTGTGCCTGTAAAAAAAGAGGCTTTGCTTGAAGGTTATTTGCAAAAAAATCAAGACAAAAACAAGGTTTTTTTGCAAAAACATAAAAATGATGAAAATCTTTCAATCAAAACCTATTACCGTACCATAGCCAGAAAAAACGGCTTAAGTCTTTTGGAAATTGAGCTTTTAACAGGCAGAACTCATCAGATTCGCGCCCATCTTTCCTCAATCGGACATCCATTACTTGGCGATGGGAAATACGGAAAAACAAAGGAAGATAAAAAGCTTGGTTTTAATAAGCAGGCTCTTTATTCCTACAAATTGACCTTTACCTTTAATACCGATGCCGGAATTTTAAATTATTTAAAAAATAAAACCTTTAAAGTTAAAAGCGTTTGGTTTGCCGAAGAACTATTCGGTTATACCTTAAACTAATCCTTTAATTTCCATAAATATATCATTTATCTCTGCCTATAATACTAAAGGAAGGTGAATGATATGAAAAAAAGAAATTCTCATACTGAATTTTCGTCCTTACCTGTTTATGACCAACCGGAAAATGTAACAGAACTAGTTAATAAATATGGAACCTATGAAATACAACCGACCTGTAATACACTTAACAAATATCCGACTATTGCTCAAGGTTATTCGAAAAAGGACAAAAATGCCAGAGAAAATTTCAAAAAATAATACATTTACTTTCTGTCCCCGTAAAAACGGGGACTTTCTTTTTATATTTCTTCCGTTACCTCAATTATACCGTTACTGTGATAAAAAGAGGGAGTAACAAGAACACCGTAGCCTCTGCCGTTTTCACTTGTCCATTCAAGACTTCTTCTGCGAGGCACGGCACAGCAGGACAGAAGGGTCATAATAGCGCCGCCGTGCATTATTATCGCCGCCCTGGTAATACCGTTTGCCATCATATCCTCCACTACCTCGTGGAATCCCAAGCAAACACGTTTTGCAAATTCGGTAGAATCTTCACCGCCGGGAGGTGATGAAATCTGTCCCGAAGTCCATTTATAAAAGTCGGGATTGCTTTCAAGCTGTAAAGCATTTTTTCCCTCAAACTCGCCGAAATCATACTCTGTAAGATTATCAATATTTTCAGCCGAGAACTCAGGATATAAAATATTAGCCGTTTGCCGACAGCGAAGCATCGGACTTGTATATACCTTTTCAACCTGCGGATATTCTATTTTATCCTTCAAATTTGCAAGATTAGTGGCGCCGCTTAAGGAAAGTGGTAAATCTGTAACACCTATATATTCTCCCCTTGCATTACCATCAGTTGCACCGTGGCGGATAAGATAAATTTTATAGGTCTTCATAAAGTTCTTCCTCCGTCATTTCACAAATAATAGCGTTGGATAACAGCATACCGTCAGTAGTAAGCGCAAAGTTTCCGTCTTTAAAGGTAGCTAATCCGCCGTTTTTAAATTTATCGGCTTTATCCAGAAATTTGCCGCCAAATTTTTTACCGTAAAGTTTTTTTAGAGAGTCTTCACAAATTCCCTCACTCAATCGCAAAGCAAGCATAATATATTCATACATATCTCCGCCAACTCCTTCAGAAACAGTTTTCGGAGAATTTATAAAATTCCTTAAATCCCGCTCATAGTAAAATCTTTCACCATTTATAAAAGAGTGAGCAGAAGGTCCTATGCCTATATATTCCTCGGTATGCCAATATTTAAGATTATGACGGCTTTCCTTATTGTCCTTTGAAAAATTTGATATTTCATATTGATTATATCCGCCGTTTTTAAGAATCAGAGAGACATTTTTATATTCCTGGCTAACTCTTTCTTCATCAGGTAGACTCAGAGTATCTTTTTGGGCAAACAAAGCGGTTTTTTCCTCAAGGATTAGCATATAACATGAAATATGCTCAGCCCCTAGTTCCAAAGCTTTACGTGCGGTTTCTTCCCCTCCGTTACCTGCGGGAAGTCCCAGCATTATATCAATGCTTATATTATCAAAGCCCACTTTTCTCGCGCTTTTAAAAACCTCTTGAGCCTGCTTTGCCGAGTGATGTCTGCCAAGCATTTTCAGAGATGTGTCGTCAAAGGACTGAACCCCCATAGACAGTCGGTTAAAACCCGCTTTTTTAAGCTTATAAAGATATTCTTCATCGACAGTTTCAGGATTGACCTCTACCGTTATTTCGGCATTTTCCGTGACAAAAAAAGCATCTTTCACGAAGAATAACAGGTCACACAACTGTTCAGACGACAAAACAGAAGGAGTACCACCGCCAAAATATACAGTATCGGCAGGGCGACAAAGTTTTGCGCCCCACCGATAAATTTCTTCTTTTAATGCCGAAATATACTTACCAACGGTATCGCCGTTTAAAACAGCGCTGTAAAAATCACAGTAAGCACATTTTTTACGGCAAAAAGGTACGTGAACATAAACCCCAACAGGCTTAGTCAATTATTTCACCCTCGCAGGAACCGGGGATAGCAGCTGCATTTGCTTCATCGGTATCAAGATGCATAGCCAAAGCATAGCTGGGGCTAACTCTTGCAACAACGTCACCGAAAATCAGGCTTCTGCCCTCGGTAGGAATCTTAACAGAAACAATCTGCTTATCAACTATGCCGTATTTTTCAGCATCATCAGGAGTCATATGGATATGACGCTTAGCAGCAATAACACCCTCGGTAATTTCAACCTCACCGCAAGGGCCAACAAGTTTACAACCGGCGCTGCCCTTAAGGTCACCGGATTCACGAATCGGAACGGTAACACCGATACTTCTGGCTTCGGTTAGAGAAATTTCAACCTGAGTCTGAGGACGACAGGGGCCGAGAATAGAGACGCCCTTAATTTCTCTCTTAGGACCAACAACGGTTACTCTTTCCTCGCAGGCAAACTGACCGGGCTGAGAAAGGTCCTTTTTGTTTGTGAGGTTATGACCTTTACCAAAAAGGGTTTCAAGGTCGGCTTCGCTAACGTGAACGTGATGAGCAGAAATTTCTACTAAAACTGATTTTTTCATATTATGTACTTCCTTTACTGGATATTTTTCTTATTCTATTGTACCATATTTTTCTGTATATTCAAGTAAATTATAGACTTTTTTGTTTTATTATGTTACAATTTTTACAGAATATATTTGAGGTGTGTTTTATGAAGTGTATTATAGGCGGAAAGATAATCACAAAGGATGCTGTTCTTGAAAACAAAGCAATAATTTTTGATAAGAACATTAAGGCTATTGTAGACCAAAGCAGTATAAATTTATCAGAGTATGATGTATTTGATGCAAAAGGAAATTATGTATCCCCCGGTTTTATAAGCACTCACATTCACGGCTGTATGAACTGCGATACCGAGGACGGCAGTAAAGAGAACCTTAATACTATTTCAGAGCATCTTTTAAAAACGGGTGTTACCTCCTGGTGTCCTACCCTTTGCACCGTTGATATGCCAACCTTTAACAAGGTTTTGAAAACTGTAAGGGAAGCAAAAAAGGAAAACTCCTTTTCAAAAATAATCGGTCTTTACTTAGAAGGAATTTTCTTAAGCAAAACAAAAAAAGGTGCCCACAAGGAAGAATGGCTTAAAAATCCCGATGCAAGCCTTGTTATAGAAAATAAAGATATTATAAAAATCGTTATATGCGCGCCTGAACTTGAAGGTGCCGAAGAATTTATAAAAGCCGTTACCAAAGAGCATATAAAGGTTGCTATAGGTCACAGTAATGCAAACTACGAGCAGACTAAAGAGGCTATAAATGCCGGTGCTACCGACACAACCCATCTATTCAACGCCACCTCTCCCCTGTCACACCGCGACCCCGGTCTTCCCGGTGCGGTACTTACCGACAACCGCATATATACCGAGCTTATTTGTGATAATTTCCATATTCATCCTGCTCTATATAATCTTGTATATAACCTAAAAAAAGACAGACTTATACTTATTACCGACTCTATAAGACCTGCAGGTATGCCTGATGGTGAGTATATTCAGGGTGGACTTCACGTCACCAAAAAAGGTGCCGAATGCCGACTTGACGACGGCACTATTGCAGGCAGTATGTTAGACCTTAACAAAGGTGTTAAAAACGTTAAAGAAAACAGTAATATACCTCTTTACGATATAATTAATGCTGTTTCCCTGAACCCTGCCAAAATGCTGGGTATTGATGATAAAATCGGCTCTCTTGAAAGCGGCAAAGCTGCCGATATTGTTATAGCCGACCAAGATTTTAATATTATTAAGGTATTTATAGACGGAAAGTAAAAATAAAAACGGCACTTTTTAAAGTGCCGTTTAATTAATGTTTTACTTAAATTACTTAAGCTCAACAGTTGCGCCAGCTTCTTCAAGCTTAGCCTTGATTTCGTCAGCTGCATCCTTAGCAACAGCTTCCTTAACAGTCTTGGGAGCGCCGTCTACGAGAGCCTTTGCTTCAGCAAGACCAAGGCCGGTGATTTCACGAACAGCCTTAATAACCTGAATTTTGTTAGCGCCTGCAGAAGCAAGAACAACGTCGAATTCAGATTTTTCTTCAGCAGCAGCAGCGCCGCCAGCAGCAGGAGCAGCAACAGCAACAGCTGCAGCAGCAGATACGCCGAACTCCTCTTCTACAGCTTTAACGAGCTCAGAGAGTTCGAGAACGGTAAGAACTTTTAATTCTTCAATTATAGCAGTAATTTTTTCAGATGCCATTTTATTTTCCTCCAATAAATTTAATAAATTTTAGTTTTTTTAATTTTTAATAGGCTGAATTATTCAGCAGCAGCTTCGCCGCCTTCGTTTTTATCAACGATTGCCTGTACGGCACGGGCAAAACTTGCGATGGGTGCCTGGAAAGCACCAACAACGGTAGCGAGAAGAACTTCTCTGCTGGGGAGTTTTGCAAGGCTTTCGATTTTTTCGATGTCGATTGCTTCACCATCGAGATAACCTGCTTTAACCTTGAAGCTTTCATGGCTTTCAGCAAACTTGCAAAGGATACGGGCAGCACTTACATAATCATCTTTAGAAATAGCAAGAGCAGTTGTACCCTCGAGAACTTCATTAATGCTTTCGAGGTTAGTACCTTCGATAGCACGTCTTAAAAGGGTGTTTTTAACAACGAAATATTCAACACCTGCTTCACGAAGTTCTTTACGAAGTGCAGTATCATCCGAAACGGATGTACCGGTGTAGTCAACTACAACGCCGGCTACGGAATTCTGAAGCTTTTCGGCAAGAGAAGCAACTATAGCTTTCTTTTCCTCTAAAACTTTTGCGTTGGGCATTAATTTCACCTCCGTAAAAATACAAATAAAAAAGTCCGTTCCCTGAGACGAGGAACAGACCAAAACATTAAAAACAGAATAATGTTCTGCTTACCTCGGCAGGCGCTACGCTTACTTCCTCTATGGGAAACCTACTGTCTCAAGTAATGCAACAAGGGTATTATACACATAAAAAGTCCTTTTGTCAACACTTTTTTCAAAATAAATTTTATACACGATTATTTGACATTATTCGCTCAAAATGTTATTATTTATAATATAAACTTTTGAGGAGAGATTTGTAATGTTTTGTTCTAAATGCGGAAAATCAATATCCGAAAATGTTAATTTTTGTCATTCTTGCGGACAGGCTGTACCTTCACTATCAAAAGCTGAAGAACAAACTGCCACATTAAACGATGTTCCTATCGAAAATACAGAGCCTGTATATGCTATACCTGTATATGCCACGCCAGTTAAGCCAAAAAACAGTAAACCGCTTATTATAGGTATCATAGCTGCAGCTTGTACTATTATAATTGCCGTTGTGGCTATTTTAGCCTCTTCCCTTTTTGGAAGCATCAGTTTAAGAAAGCAGCTCCTCAGAGACTGGCAAAGGGTTGAAAATTCAAGCAGCACATATTACACCTTAAAGCTTGATTTTGACGATAATGAAATCGAGTATATTTTTGACGGCAACTATGTTGACGACGAAATTGCCACCTATCGTTATGAGGTTGTTGGTAAAAATAAAATTAAGATTAACGGTTCAAAGATTATTACCGTTGAATTCAATGACGAAAAAACCATGATGACCTTTACTCCTGCCCTTACAAGCACCGATAGCTCAGAAAATTGGTTTAATTTCTAACTTGAAGATTAAAGACACCCGTTAGGGTGTCTTTTTATAATGCAAGAAGTCTCTTGGCATTTTTATAATAAATTTTGTCGGCGTCTTCTTTGGAAAGTTTCAGACTTTCAAGAAGCTTCCTTTCCATATAAGGTGTATGCCACGGAGTATCAGTACCGAAAATTATTCTATCACTCGTATGTTTTTCAAGTATTTTTTCGGCATAATACTTAGGCATAGTCGAATATCCGAAAGAAGTATCAAAATAAATTTCCTTACCGCAAAGATATTTTATAACGTCCTCTCCGCAACCGACTCCGCCCCAATGGGCAGCGATAACGGGAGAAGAAAACCATTCAAGAGCCTCGGAAAGCTTCTTAGGAGTTGCCCCATAAGGTGGTGCAAAGCCGTAATCAATACCGGCATGAAAAATCGTAATAAGACCAAGCTCGGATATCTTCTTATAAAGGGGCTTCATCTTTATGTCGTTGACATCAAAGCCCTGATAATCCGGGTGTAGCTTTACTCCTAAAAGACCTAAGGACTTTATTCTCTCAAGCTCATCCAAAGCATCTTCACTATGCGGATAAACCGAGCCGAAAGCAATTAAATTTTCATCTTTGTTAATCTGTGCCGCAAAATCGTTTACGTTTTTTTGCTGATGAGCGTTGGTAGCGATATTAAGCACAACCGAAAAATCTACGTCGTTTTGCGCCATACTGTTTCTAAGACCTGATACCGTTCCGTCGGTAAAAGGCTCAAGCCCACCCGACGCAAAAGAAAGCTTATCTATTGCCACTTTAGATATTTTATCAGGAAAACAATGGGTATGAAAATCTATTAACATTAAATCACCTTAATTCCTATGTTATTATAAACCCTATGTCTGTTTATTTCAATAGAAAACAAAAAACAAGAGCTAAAATCAAGGAAAAATATGCCGTGGCACCAAGAAATGCAGCTGTTCTTACTATTTCTTTCATCAGTTTACTCCAATACCTTTTTAAATAATATTGACGAAAGATAAATTATCTATACCTTGATTTTTTGAAATATTTTGGTATTATTAATATAGAAAGAAGGATGCTTTATGAAGGGCAGAAAAAATCCACCCGTTTTATATATCGTTATCCCCTGCTACAACGAAGAGGCGGTTTTGCCTTTAACCGCGCCATCTTTTGAGCAGAAAATAAAGGAACTTATTACACTCAATAAAATTGATAAAAACAGTAAAATACTTTTTGTAAATGATGGCAGTAAAGACTCAACTTGGGAGATAATCTGTGATTTTACAAAAATCAATCCTATATTTAAAGGTATATGCTTAAGCCGTAATCAAGGTCATCAAAACGCCCTTCTTGCCGGTATTATGTATGCTAAAAATTATTGTGATATCACAGTAAGTATTGACTGCGACGGACAGGATGATATAAACGCCATAAACCAAATGGTAGACGGGTATCTTGACGGCGCCGAAATCGTTTACGGAGTAAGGAACCGCCGGAAAACCGACAGTTTCTTTAAAAGAGTATCTGCGCAATGCTTCTATAAGCTATTAAACGTTATGGGGGCTCAGACCGTATATAATCACGCTGATTACAGACTTTTATCCTCTCTGGTTTTAAAACATCTTGAAGATTTTAAAGAGGTTAATTTATATCTTCGAGGTATGATTCCCTTGGTTGGTTTCAAAAGCACCTGCGTTTATTATGAGAGAACCCGCCGTGTTGCCGGAAAAAGCCACTATCCCCTAGGCAAAATGCTTTCTCTTGCCATAAATGGAATTACAAACCTTTCGGTAAAACCCATAAGAATAATAACCACAATCGGCATTATCGTTGCATTAATAAGCTTTTTAGGTATAATATGGTCGGTTATCAGCCGACTTACCTCAAACACCGTTGCCGGTTGGGCTTCCCTTACTGCCATTCTATGTTTCTTAGGCGGTGTTCAGCTTACAAGTCTTGGCGTTATAGGAGAATATATAGGTAAAATATATCTTGAAACCAAAGCAAGACCGAAATATATTATAAGTGAAACTACCGATGACCAAGAATAATATGAAACTTATATCTTTTTTTAATAATCACAAAAGCATTTTGCTATATTTAGTTTTTGGTTTTCTTACAACCCTTATAAGTATTTTTACATTCTGGCTTTTTTCTTCCGCCTTTCAAATAAATGAGTTATTATCAAATATTCTTTCATGGCTAATTGCCGTAGCTTTTGCTTTTTTTACAAACAGGAAATGGGTGTTTGAAAGCAGAGGACAAGGGTTTCTTTTATCTGCCTTAAAATTCTACCTTGCAAGAGTGCTTACTCTTTTAATAGAAGAAGGTATAATTTTCATTTTTATAACTATCCTTTATTTTAACGGTTTAGCCGTAAAAACTGTTGCTCAGGTTATAATTATAGTTCTAAACTATATTTTCAGTAAAATATTCGTCTTTAAAAAATAATTTTTATATATGCATATCAAAAACATAAGTTTTCAGATATGCATATTTTTATTTAGTCTTTGGAAATTTTGCTTATTATCAACCATTAAAAAGCCTTTATTAAAAGGAAAAACGAGGATTTATAACTTTATAATTGGTAAAAAGCACTCATAATTTTTCACAATAAAAGTTGTATTATACATTGACAACAATTTACCTCTAATCTATAATTCTAGTATAAAATAATTGATTTATTAAGGAGTTAGAATTATGGCTAAAAAAATTCTTAACACATGGGACCCCTTAGTTTGTACTGCTACCGATAACAAGGTTGATATTGACGTATGGGGCAGGCACTATACTGCTGAAAATAACATCCTTTTTTCTTCGGTAAATGTTCTTGATGACGAGATTCTCTCTGCACCCATCAGAATCGTTGCCAAAGAAAATGGCAAGGATATTGAGTGGACCGAGGTTGTTAACTTCATACTTTCAAAGGACGATGAAAAGGCTGTCATCTGCGGTAGTATGCGCGGCGATTATATTACTGCCGATACCGTTTCTACCGTTGAGTTTGATGGTTATACCCATATTGCTCTTACCGTTATGCCCCGTACCTTTACACTTTATGAGGAAAAGCATTTCGGCGTGCAGCCTTCAAGCGAATGGTCTCTTGACAGACTTTGGATAGAAATTCCGCTAAAGAAAAAGTATGCTAAAAACTTCCACTACTTCCCAAACAGAGACGGTTGCCCCACCCCCACATTTGAGGGTAAATCTATCCCTGCAAACCGTGTTGCTTCCAGCCGTGAAATTCCTTCTTCTATGGCTATGCCCTTTATGCCTATTCTTTATGTAGGTGATGAAACAAGAGGCTTCTGCTTTGACTCTGACCACAACAAGAACTGGCAACCCGATGATATAAACAGAGCTATGGAAATTATCGACGGCGAAGAGGAGGTTATCGTAAGACTTCACCTTGCCGACAGTCTTCCTAAGGCTTGGCTTCGTGCCGACGGTTCTCCCAGAAGAAGCGCCGCTCCCCCAATTACCTTTAGCTTAAACTTCCAGTTTACACCTGTAAAGCCCTTCCCTGAGAATCCTTACAAGGAAAAAATCTTACATATTGACTGCTTTAACGGTAAAATCCTTGAAGAATATAATGAGTATCTTCGTTCTGAATTTATAAAGGGAAGCGGTGAAAACTGCTACGACAGAATGAAGCGTCTCGGCGTTACCACCCTTATTATCCATGAAAAATGGAACCCAGTTCAGAACTGGTGGGTAATCGGTGACGAAACCAGAGAAAGAACTATGGAAATCGTTAATGAATGCCACAGCAGAGGCATTAAGGTTATTCCCTACTTCGGCTACGAGCTTTCTACCCTTTCTCCCCTTTGGGAAGAAAAGAACAGAGAATGGATAAATATGTTTGCTCCAAACTCCATTCAGGACTTCTCTTGGTACAGAAAACCCAACCAGCGCGCCCGCCGTATGTGTCCCACAAGCAAATTCAACGATGAAATGTGCGAGGGTGTTAAAAAGGTTATTGCCGATTTTGATTTTGACGGTATTTACATTGATACCTTCTGCATTCCTTTCGGTTGCTATAATGAAGGACACGGCTGTTCTTTCGTTGACGTTTTCGGCAACATTCAGCCCACCTATCCCATCAGCAGAGTTCGTCAATTCTGCAAAAACATTTTCGAGTTCATTGAGGAAAGAGGCGGTTGCTTCAATCCCCATATAAGCAGTTGCTGTAATATTCCCGCTTATTCCTTCTGTCATTTGCAGTGGGACGGTGAAGACGTTCAGTGGTTCATTGCTAATCAGGGTGACGACAGTATCGATTATCTTACCCCTGACTATATCAGAACCGAATATATCGGCAGAAACTTCGGCCTGCCTCACGAGCTTATTGCATATACCTTCCCCAACTGGAGCTTTGAAGACTCTATGACTATTGCTCTTGTTCACGGTATTCTCCCACGCCCCAACTTTATCGGCGAACCCCTAGAGCTTATGTCACCTATCTGGAAGGCTATTGATGACTTCGGAATCGAGGGCAGCGAATTCAAGCCCTACTGGCTCACTAATATTGACTGCGGTAATGAAAAAACTCAGATTACATATTACGAAAAAGACGGCAAACGCCTTGCCTTTATTTCCAATATGAGCAATAACGATAATAACAATATTGACTTTAAGTTAAGTGAAAATATGACCGTTTACGATGCTCTTACCGGTGAAAAGGTTGCTATGCCTATGAGTCTTAGCGCAAGAAAGCATAAAGTTCTCCTTATCAACGACTAAATGCTTTTTAGGAGGTTTTGCCATGCGTGGCATTTATAAAGAAAATACCGCAAATTTCCCCAGACTTTCTACCGATAAATTCTTTATTGACTATGAAAACTCATATTCCTTTAAAGAAATTACCGATAAAACCGCACATTTCGTTGAAGATTTTCAGCTTCTTGATACTGACCTCTGGGAACTTTTTGTAGAACAGTACCAAGTTCGTCCCGACGGTGCTGACGGTGGTTGGCGCGGTGAATATTTCGGCAAAATGATGCGCGGCGCCTGTTTTGTTTATTCTTACACCAAAAATCCCAAACTCTTAAAGGTGTTAACCGATGCCGTTAAAAATCTTATTAAAACTCAGGATAATTTAGGCAGAATATCTACCTATACTCTAGAAACTGAATTTCAAGGCTGGGATATATGGTGCAGAAAATACGTAATGCTCGGTATGCAGTATTTTCTTGAAATTAATGAAGATAAAGAGCTTGAAAAGGAAATCATAGATTCTATAAAGCTTCAGGCTGATTATCTTATTTCAAAATTCGGAACAAGAGAAGAAGGCAAAATGCAGATTACCAGAGCTTCTAAGCATTGGTACGGGCTTAATTCGTCCTCGATTTTGGAGCCAATAGTTCGTCTTTACAGTTTGACTAAAGAGCAAAAATATCTTGATTTTTCCAACTACATAGCAAACGAAGGCGGCACCTATGCTGAAAATATATTCAGACTTGCAGAAAGTAAGGAGCTTCGTCTTTATCAGTATCCCGTAACAAAGGCATATGAAATGGCCTCTTGTTTTGAAGGACTTTTAGAGCTTTACAGAATCACAAAGGTTGAATGGTATAAAACCGCTATAATTAATTTTGCCGACCTTATTTTAGAAGACGAGCTTACCGTAATCGGCTCAGCCGGTTGCACCCACGAGCTTTTCGACCACTCTAAAGTACGTCAGGCTAATACCACAAATCATCGAGTTCAGCAGGAAACCTGTGTAACTGTAACCCTTATGAAGTTCTTCTTGCAACTCAATTTGCTTACGGGTAATTCTAAATATATCGATGCTTTTGAAACGGCATATTATAACGCCTATCTTGGTGCTGTAAATACCAACAAAAATAAGCCCAATAAAATATATGAAGCTTTGCCCGAAGGCTTTGTAAGCGTGGTAATGCCCTTTGACAGCTATAGTCCGTTAACAAGAAGTTCTCGTGGTAACGGTATTGGCGGTTTCAGGCTTATGAGGGATAATAAATACTATGGATGCTGTGTATGTATCGGCGCTGCCGGTGTAGGAAGTGTTCATAAGGCTTCTCTTTTAACACATAAAGACGGTCTTGTTCTTAATATGTATATTGATGGTGAGTATACTTCAAAAACTCCGTCAGGCAAAAACGTTAATATTACCGTTAACACCCTTTACCCTGCCGACAATAAGGTTTTAATAAAGATTAATGCGGAAGATGATTTCATTTTGAAGCTGAGAAACCCTGAGTTTAGCAAAAACACCCTTATAAACGGCAAAGTTGCTGAAGACGGCTATAATGATATTAAGGTTGGCAAAGGCGAAAACAGCATTGAAATCATTTTCAGTATGCCGGCTAAAATTATCAAGCCTATCCCCTACGGCAGTCAGGTGCTTATGAACAAGGTTATTTGGGGTGCTAATTCCATTACAATTCCTTCTTTTGATAAGGAAGACCCATTAGCCAAAGACCATATTTCTATTAAAAAAGGCCCTTTAATGTTAGCACAGGATTCGCGTCTTGGATTCGACCTTACTAAACCTGCTAATATTAAAACCGACTCCGAAGAAATAAAAATCACTGAAACTGAATGTGATTTTGATACACTTCTTTGTGTTAACGTCGAAACTGAAAACGGCAGTAATATTAAGCTTTGCGACTATCAGAGTGCAGGAAAGTTATGGACGGATGAAAATGAAGCAGCCGTGTGGATAAAAAATAAATAAATAAAAGATGCAGTCTTGCGACTGCATCTTTTATTTTACTTTACCTATACTTTCTCTGATAACGATGCTTGGTTTTATGACTATACTCTGATTAGCTTTAAAATACTTATTTTCTAGTTTCTTTTCCATAAGGTTGTATGCAATACTGCAAATATCCTTTGGATTTACGTCAATAGAGGTAAGACTGGTTTCGGTAAACTCACTCATCTGTATATTATCAATACCTATAACCGAAATATCCTCAGGAACTTTTATCCCCGTTTCTTTAAACCTTTTTATAGCGCCTATTGCTATATTGTCATATCCGCAAATAACTGCAGTATAATTTTCTTTTTCCTCCAGTAGTTTATTTGCACAGTCATACCCTGCTTCCTCAAAACGCTTTTCACTTTTTATAAGACTATATTTTATATCATCAAACTGCTTTACACCATTAATAAAGCATTCTTCTTTTTTTGTCGTCAGCGTTTCACCTAAGAATGCTATATTTCTGTGTCCTAAAAAATACAGAGTTTCAATTGCCTCATAAACAGCAAGCTTCATATCGGTAACAACTAAATCTACCTTGTTATCTGCGCTTGAAAAGATAGAAACAATCGGGGTTTCGTAGCCTTTTTTAAGCTGAGCTGTCAGTCCCATCACAAAAAGCCCGTCAACCTTCAAATATGAAATATAATATTCAATAAGTTCAGACTGCTTTTTAGCGTCAAAATCATCGGTAGAAATAATACACATTCCGTTATTCTTCTCAATAAGTCCTTTTAGCATATTAACGAAAACGCTGTAATAATCTCCGCTTATTTCGGGGCAGATAACGGCAATAATTTTTTTATTATATTTCCCCTTATAAAATTTTCCAAAGCACCCCTGCTCTTTTGCAACGCTGAAAATATGTTCTTTAGTTTCCTTGCCTATATCATCTGCATCACAAAAAGCCTTAGATACCGCTGAAACGGATACGTGGCACAGCTTAGCCAATTCTTTCATCGTCATTTTTATCACCAGATTTATTATGTACTGTTGGTTTTGTATGGTCAATAGATTACGAAAAAGTTTAGTTGGTTTTTTAGTAGAAATTAACTTTTAAGTATGATATCATCAGTAAAAAGAAATAAAAAAGGTGGATTAAAATGGCAAATACTAAATCGCTTACTTTAAAATCAGCAAAACGCGGACGGCTTATGTATGTTTTTGAAGCCGCTTTGGAATATTACATAGCAATTCTTGTTGCCGGTTCTTTTCTCGCCACCATAACAAAAGAATTAGGCTTTTCCGACAGCCTTATGGTGTAACAAAAGAGCAATTTATTAAAGATTTTAATGATAAAAGTTTGGTGGCAATCCCAAACTGACTAAAAGCATAAAAAGATGCTCTGCCGTAAAAAGCAGAGCATCTTGACTTTTTTGCTGTCATATTGCTGTCAATAGCAAAACGAGAACTGTAAAATCCCTTAAAATCAGGGGTTTTCAGAGGTGTAGGGTTATTCCCACTCGCTCCCGAAAACTGTAACTTAAACAATTTTGTATGGGTGTTTTTACTCACATTATCGAGAGTGTTCAGATTATCCATAAAATATGGACTGTCAAGATTTTTGTTGTCACTGTGTTGTCAGCGACTATTACTATTATAACAAAAATTCATCTGTTTTCAATAGTTTGAGAAAAGATTTCCGCTTCTATCTGATTGGTTAACTCGGTAAGGTAAAAGTATAGCTTGTCTTTAGCATCCGAGTAATTCATATTAAACGCTTTGTTTGTCAACCCTTTTAATACGTCATCATCAATCAAATCACTTTCAGAAAGATATTGCCCTAAACCATAATGCGCAAGGCAATTTCTAAAGGATCTATCCTTCATAGAATCATTGATGTAAAAGGTTGTTCCGTTTGCGGCATTTAACTCTTTGATAAAATCACAAAGATAGTAATACTGTAGATAAGCAAATTTGAACTTTTGCGGAATCTCCTCAACAAAGTATCGTTCTATAAACTCGATAGCATAATTGACACTGCACAGAATTGAAAAAAGTAAAAAGCCTAGATCTGTTTTTACTTTGAGAGGGCAATTCTTGTAAAAATGATAATCCTCGTATTTCACCAAAATACTATCATCATAGTTATATGGTGGGAAGTTCTGACAATCGAAAAAGCCTGCAAGTTTTCCAGACACCACGCTAATATCTCGAATCCAAGGACCGATTTCTTTGTCATTCAAAGTATCTACCGGAGTATACAATGCGCCCAAAATCGTGTTTCCACAAAAATGACCATTACACAGATCAGTACCCACGTTGTAATAGCCAAATAGCTTTTCACGGAGGCTACGGATCTTATAAAAGTGGCCATCGCTTGCCTTAAACTTTGCTATCAAAGCCGACAAGTAATCCGAATATGGCATTTCATATAGCTTATGGCTTTGGCGCAAGGCGGTGTAGTATGTTTTCTCTGTATTGGTAAATTGGGGTGCACCTAATCCAAGCTTTTGGCACCATTGTTCTGCTCCATCTGTAAACAGTCCGATATACGGTTGACTCATCATAATATAGTTGCTGCTGATATTTTTTGCATTTCTTTGAATAATGGTCAGTGTGTAAAGAAACCGAGCATCAGCTTGTATTAATTCATAAGCAGCTTTCTGAACAGCATTTAACACGTTAAAACACCTCTTTTACGTTGCTATCACTAACACGCAATTTGTTTTGATCTCATTATACCATAAAACGTGAGTTTTTTCTATATTTCAGCCAAAAGGCGCCGCATTCTGCGACGCCTTCTGTTTTGCTATTTAATTGGGTATTCGGTCGAATTAATTATTAGACACTCATCGTCTTTCCAATAGATTTGCATATTGTTGAATTCGCCCCACTCTCCGAAATAAACCCTTTGAGGTTTCTTTTCAATTTTGAAAAGAATTGCATTTATTCCGCTTTTCTCATATACATCAACAAGCGTGTCTCCACCGAGCGCACCTTGGTCACTGTCTATCACTTGGGCATAATACTTTCCACTTGGGGATTCAACTGTTTGGACGATCGTATTTTGACCGATGTTACCGAAAATTAATAATATAAAACTAATAAATCCGATAGGTAATACCATTAGGGCAGACAACACTAAGGCAATAATTTTCAGAGCAAGTGGCTTACCATATTTGATCGTCAAATAAAAACAACATCCCGCAGATATTAATACACCTGCAATCACCCAGATTTTAGGATTTTCAAAAATATAGAAAACTGCGTTAATTAGAGAGAAGGGTGTGATGATAGCCAACAAAATACGTAACGCTTTATTTTCAAGAGTATTTTTATGAACGTTGTCGAGGACAACGATACATACGGACAATACCGCAAGCACAATAGCGAAAGCAGAGATACTTATTAATTCGAACCCATATCCGAAACAGGCTGTTATCAGAACACCTGCAGGATACAGTGTTGTCAATATAAATAGCAACCACATTAAAAATGATACAACCTTTTTCATCCTACGCTCATCACTCTTTTCCTAACATTTTAGCATATTGATTGGAAAGAATTTTTGATAGTATGCAAAAAGCAACTGTTAATACAATTCCAAGCCCATTGAGGAACAGCACGCCTTGCATTGCATCTAAAGCCTCAACAAAATTACATTCGGAAAATATCTCCAACAAATCCATCTCATAGTGAAAAACTGACCATATATATGCGCACAACGTGATACCGAGAGTAGCAATCAAAGAAAATGAAGAAAATCTTTTTCTGTTTTTATAAACTTGCACAAAATACCAGTTTGCCAGGGAGAGCATAAACCCAGTTGCCGGAATGACAAGGTTCATTGCCCAAAAACCATTCATTAAGCCGGATCCCGTCCTGGCCTCTAGTGATACACCGATAGTAATTAAACTAAAAGAAAGAAACAGCAAAACTGACTGTAAAACAGAAGCTTTCCAATCATTGAGTTTGTTAAACTTCGCTGGTGCTTTTGATGCCGCAACTACATCGGAAGGCGTGCTCATATCTTCAAGAAGCTTTTTGCACGCATCACAACTTTCGATATGTTCTTTAACTATAATCGCACTTTCTTCACTACAGCATTCATCAATGTACAGTGGGATTAAATCCCTTACAACATTACAATCCATATGATTACCTCATTACTTCTAATAGTTTTTGCTTGGCACGGTAAAATGTAACTCGTGCCCAACTTTCGCTTTTTCCGAAAATTGAACTGATTTCTTTTAACGAAAATCCACCAAAAACAGAAAGCATAAACACTTCCTTATATGGTTCTTCTAATTCGTGCAAACATCGTAATGCCTTTTGAGATAGTTCTTTTTGAACAAAGACATCTTCAATATTTTCGCTAATACTGACTGTTTCTAAAACATCCAGAGATGCTTTTTTCTTCTGCTCGTTATACCACGCAAAATATGTATTTTTAGCAATTTGGCAGAGCCAAACAGATACTTTTTCTTTGTCCCTCAATGAAGCATAGTTCATATATGCACGAAAAAAGGTTTCCTGTGTCAGTTCCTCGGACAACGAAAGGTCGTGTGTCATCTTCAAGAGATATTTGAAAATAAACTCACGATATTCATTGAAAAGCTTTTCAAATTCAGTCACATTTTCACCGCCCTTTCAACTATTAGATTGCGGAAATGTCAAAACGTTACAATCATTATAACATATTTTTTAAAATATTTCATCACTCATAAGAAACAGCGGCAAGGATCACTCCCAGCCGCTGCGCCATTAAAATATACTTTTAATCCAAGTGAAAATTTCCTTAATCACGTTTGTAATTGCAGTATTGTTAATGCTAAATAATGCTATAATCAAGGAAAGGAATGTAATAACCATCATAATCCATTGCAACTTTATGTTTGATTCACTACTTCTGTATTCCGCCGCATCATTTAGTAATTTTAGAATGTTGTCAATTTGTTGCTTGGATTCTTTAGTCCGTTTGGATACCCCCTCAAGACTTCTTGATGATACAGAACCTTTTTTATAGAACTGATGCCTAAAAGCTTTGGCGTCGTCGTGATCTATTGATTTTCCAGAAAACTCCGAAATAAAACGATAACTATAATATAACTTTCGTTCGACTGCAACTCTTACCTTTAGTACCGAAGATGTTTTTGCTTTTCTGATAGCCTTACTAATCTTCTTGTTACATGCGGCTATGAGACAAGGGGACGGTTCTCCCTTTTAACACTAATTTCAGTAAACCTATAAATCAAATCACTTGTAATAACGTAGTACCAAAACAGCGCTACAATATCATAAATTACAGCAACAATGCGAAAAATATTTTTCTTTAAGAACATATACTACTACCCCCTTAATTTTCGGTGTATAGGACATCGTCGAATACATCAAAATCATCGCAAAATTTTAAAATATAGATAATTTTTTTACCGTTCGAAAAGGTCTTAGAATATCTTGCTTCTATATTATATATAAAACATTGTTTCTGGGATTCGGTAATATTTATTGAATTCAGTTTCAAATTTTCAGCATTTAATTCATTGTCGGCAATTCCTATTACTTCTTCAGGACATTCTTTAGCCCAATTTAAAACCGATTTTTCAAAATTTGCGATAGCGATTATTTTCAATTTTTCACTTTTCCAAAGCTTATATATCGGTTCAATAAACATAAAATTTCATCCTTTTTGGTATTTCGTAGGGGTCGATGCCCACATCGACCCGTGTAGTTGCATCTATTCTTGCGGGATGATGTGGGCATCATCCCCTACTTTTTCTTGCTTAACAGGTGCTAAGCCTAATATACTTACAGCAAAAATTGGAAAATTACCCGTTAAATTTTCTAACAAAAATCTAAAAGTAATGGGAACACCACAATTTAATAAATTAAATAGCGACAATATGGAATGTTCTACAAAAAACAACCATGTGACTGAAATCGCAAATATCCACTTTGTTTTATAGAATTTATCCTTTAACAAACAACATACTGCTAATACTAACAAAGCAATGCAGTCTAATTCATCTCTAAGCCACGAAATTGTTTCAAAAAATGTTGGTTGGTATTGGTAAGGCGCAAATCGATAAAAAGTATAGTTATAAATTAAGTTATTACACACTTCAATTACTACAATAAAACATAAAAAATATTGTGCATATTTTGCAAATTTTACAGTTTTATCAAACCATTTTAAAATTGATACCATACCCAAAAGTAAAAACACCAAGACATACAAATTGGTTATTAAAAAATAAGGCAAACTCAATTCAACATCATTTAGCTCTACTAGTCCGCTAAGTAAACCAAAACAAAAAGTTAATGCTATATATACCGTTGGCAGCAAGCGCAAAAAAGTAAAGTCCAAATATTTTAAAACCTTTTTCATTTTAAAGCATCCTTCACATTAAAAGAGACAAGGAGACAAGGGGAGGAGACAAGGGGACGGTTCTCTTGTACCCTATCATTATAAAACTAATCTTTAAAATAATTATACACTTTACAAGCCGTAATGTCAATAAAACGGAAAAGCGGTCAGCTTTCGCCAACCGCCCTTTGTGAAAAACAATTTTTGAAAGGAGACAACAGAACCGTCCCCCTGTCTCCCCCCTGTCTCCCTCTTTTGCTATCAACAGTCGCTATCAAATTTTTAGAATGATATAGACTGAAAATAAGCATAAGAAAAGCGTTACTGACTACAAAAATCAGTAACGCTTTTTGCATTTAAGATAATCTACTTGCAAACCGTTTGGACTTTTTAGAATAAAGTCGTTTTGTGGTCTGCTATCATTTTGCTATCAAACTGCCTTTTGAAATCGCGTAAACCCGCATAAATACTGGGTTTTTAACAACCTCAAAATTATTCCCACTCTATTGTGCCGACGGGCTTGGGTGTGAGGTCGTAAAGTACGCGGTTAATTCCCTCTACTTCGTTTGTTATACGCTGTGTGATTTTATGAAGAACAGCGTAAGGAATTTCCTCAATAGAAGCTGTCATAGCATCGGTAGTATTAACAGCTCGTATAATTGCAGGCCAGCCTTCATAACGGCTTTCATCCTTAACGCCTACGCTTTTAATATCGGGTACAACAACAAAATACTGCCACACCTTTTCGGCAAGACCGCACTTATCGAACTCATCTCTTAAAATAGCATCAGCTTCACGCAAAGCGCCTAGTCTGTCACGGGTAATAGCGCCGAGGCATCTTACTCCAAGGCCGGGACCTGGGAATGGCTGACGGTAAACCATAGCGTGTGGAAGGCCTAAAGCTTCACCTACAACGCGAACTTCGTCTTTGAAGAGAAGCTTAATAGGTTCAACAAGTTCAAACTTAAGGTCTTCGGGAAGACCTCCAACGTTATGATGAGATTTGACAGCCTTTTTACCCTCAGCAGCCTTAATGCTTTCAAGGATATCGGGATATATAGTACCTTGAGCCAAAAATTCTACGCCTTCAAGTTTTCTTGCCTCATCAGCAAAAACCTCAATAAATTCCTTACCGATTATTTTTCTTTTTGACTCGGGGTCGGAAACACCGGCAAGAAGATTTAAGAAACGGTCGGTAGCATCAACATAAACAAGGTTAGCATCAAGCTCCTCACCGAAAATTTTAACAACGTTTTCGGATTCATCCTTGCGCATAAGACCGTGGTTTACATGAACACAGATAAGCTGTTTGCCGATAGCCTTAATTAAGAGCGCGGCAACAACAGAAGAATCAACACCACCGGAAAGAGCAAGAAGGACCTTTTTATCTCCTACCTGTGCGCGAACTTCCTTTACCTGTTCATCAATAAAAGCCTTTGCAAGTTCTAAAGTGGTAATGCGAGCCATAGACTCAGGTCTAACATTAGAATTCATATAATTACCTCTTAATTAGTTAGTATAGTTGTCAAAATAACCCTGAACGAGAACAACAGGAGTACCCTTATCGCCAGAGCCACTGGTAAGGTCGCAAAGAGAACCGATAAGGTCGGTAAGCTGACGGGGTGTGGTACCCTGAGCCGCCATATTACCAACAAGACTGCTGCCGTCTTTTTTGCGGATAGAATCGGAAATAGCTTTTTTAAGTTCATCGCCGGAAAGATTTTTAAAATCGTTATCAGCAAGATATTTAAGTTTTAATTCGTTGGGAGTACCGATAAGACCATCGGTAAAGGCAGGAGAAACAACGGGGTCGGCAAGCTCCCAGATTTTACCCTGAGGGTCTTTGAATGCGCCGTCGCCGTAAACCATAACCTCTACGTTTTTACCCGTTGCATCAAATACTTTTTTCTGAACGTCAAGAACGAGGTCTTTGCACTCTTTTGGGAAAAGCTTAATGGTTTCTTCGGTGGATTTATTGGAACCTAAAAGTCCGTATTTTTCATTATAACCGCTACCGCCTACAGAGGCATTGAGTATATCGTCAAGACCGCAAACAACCTTTGCACCGGCTTCCTTTAAAAGACGCTTTGTACGGGCGCGGGTATGGATATCACAGGTGAGTACACAATCGGTATAGTCTAGAATAGCCTTGGGCTGATTAGCGAAAATAATTTCAACCTCAGCTCCCATTTCTTTAATAAGGTTACCATAATACTCAACGTAGTCGACACCGGTAAAAGCAAGCTTCTGAACACCGAAAACCTCACGGTATTTTTCAAGAGTCAAAACATCGGTATAGGGATTTATACCTGCCGCATCAATAAGGTCATAGGTAGCAAGAGAGTTACCTACTTCATCAGATGGATAGCTGAGCATAAGAACAATCTTCTTTGCGCCCTTAGCTATACCTTTAAGGCAGATAGCAAAACGGTTTCTGGAGAGTATGGGGAAAATAACACCTATAGTGCCGCCGCCGAGTTTGTTTTTAACGTCCTCTGCAATGTCGTTAATATTGGCATAGTTACCCTGAGCTCTTGCCACTATAGATTCGGTCATAGCAATAACGTCTTTATCGCGAAGCTCGAAACCCTCGATTTCGGCAGCCTCAATTACGCTTTTACTGACAATTTCAGCAAGATTATCGCCCTGACGAATAATAGGACAACGGATACCGCGGGATACCGTACCTACTCTGCGTTCTTTTGTTTCCATAATAATTTTCCTTTCCGGTTGGGAGGCTAAAAAGAGCCTTGCCCATTACAACAACTTATTATACTAAATCCCTTATGTTTTTTCAATATTTTTCGCATATTTTTTTCGCTAAAATTAGAATTTTTTTATTTTTATTTTTTGTTTACTCTTTATAAAAACTGTGTTATAATTCAATAAGAGGTGAAAATTATGGTTAAACATATTATTTATGGACTCTGAAAGATTATTCAGAAGAAGAAAAAATTAAAATAAAAAAAGAGATAAAGAAAAATCTTGAAGGTCTTAAAGGTAAAATAGACGGACTCTTAGAGATTAAGGTTTATACAGACGGTCTTGCTTCGTCAAACGCCGACTTAATGCTCGATTCTTCCTTCAAAGACGAGGCTTCCTTAAAGGCATACGCGGTGCATCCTCAACACGTTTATGTTGCAGATACCTTTGTACGTCCTTTTACAGCAACCCGAAACTGTCTTGATTTTAAAATCTAATAACTTAACGCGGACTAATTTTAGTCCGCGCTTTTTTGTTTTATAATATTGTTTCCACTATACACTGCGCTACAACTCTTGCCCAGAAGTCGTTGCCATGGTTAATATTATTTGAAATATAATCCTCAAAATCTTTAGACTTTATAATTTCCTCAAAAACGGGAGTGACCTTTACCGCAATGCAGTTACTAAAGCTATCGGCAATTTCACATAAAGCGTTTTGAAGTTTTCCTACGTTTTCTCTTGATTCTCTGAAAATATAGCACTTTTCATTATTGATTTTTCCCGATACGAGCACAATAAGAGCATTAGGATAAAGTTCTTTGAAATTTTTAACTATACTTTCCATAGAGGCTTTGTAAAAATCAACGGGAGTTCTTACGTCGTTTGCCATAAATTTAACGTAAATAATGTCGGGCGTAACCCTTTTACCGTAGTATTTGTTTATAAATTCAACTCTTTGTAAAAGATTTTTATTACCCCAAGAAGCGTCCTTACCGCCGCAGGAAATATTATAGTAGTTGATTTGATTATCTTTTCCTTTTTTATCTACAATTTCCTCGGTTGCAAGTTCAAAAAAGGCAGGAGCATTAACGCCGTTTTTATTTTTTTCCCTTTGTACCGTATAATCGCCGTTTTCATTGGGAACAGCGCTAAACAAATCATAATTTACGTTAAAGCCCGTAGAACTTGCACCCGTAGCTGTGGAATCACCGTAAACCATAACGTTTATATCCCCGCCCGTTGACAGTTTTTCGAAAAAGTTTTCGATTTTCTTACTACTCTTTTCTATGCAGTCAGGGTTAAAACCCGCCTCGTCGCAGTCAGCCCAGATTTTTGAATGTTTATATGTAACGTAAACGGTTTTTTCCTCATGGTATCCGTCGAAAATTAAATTAAGACCTCTCTTTCCATCAGATTCAAGCCTATACCAACCTGCCGCATTTCCGCTTGTACCCACATTAAGTGCATGGTCAACATAGCTGTCATTTTCTTCGGTAGATACGGTCAGATTACCTTCCCATATAGGGCAATTACCGCCTGTAAGCCAGACAAGTTTTCCGTCTTTTACTTCATAATCAACACCCTGAGTATATTCTTTATCAAGCTTATCGTTTCTAAGCGATATTACAGTATCAATAGGATAAAGAAGTTTCTTTTCAGTATAGTTATAACCGTCGGCGCTATCAATAAACATTACAGCCTCATGGATTACGGTATCACCCTTAAAAACAGGCGTCATATAAGCTTCTCTGTTATATTTATTCAGTATCAAATTATCAGACATATTATCCCTCCTAATATTTCCTAAATTATACCGCAAACAATATGCTAAGTAAAGGTTAATTTGTTTTTAAAACATATAAATTCGTATTATAATTCTGCCCCAATAAACCAAAACCGTCTTAAACAATCGTTTAAGACGGTTTTAAATTATGCTTCGGAAGAAAACATATCTTTGCCTACGCCACAAAGAGGACACTCAAAATCTTCGGGTAAATCTTCAAATTTGGTGCCGGGTTCAATACCGAGCTCGCTATCGCCCTTTTCCTCATCGTAAATCCAACCGCAAGCGTCACATACGTATTTCATACTTCTTTCCTCCTTAAAACTCAACTATATATCTGTTTTCCACAAGCCGTGGAGATTACAGTACGCATAAACGGCAACGGGTTTCTCATCACACATTTTGAAAGAAACGGTCGGTTCAGCATTAAAATCAAGATTTTTTCTCTGACCGCCTTTATCGGTTAACACATAAACCCAAGCGATATGATGTTCTTCACTCATAGGATGAAGCACGCTTCCTACGCATACCTTTACGATATCACCATCGATTTCTACAACGGGAACGTGTTTTTCCAAAGCACCGTCCTTAGCACCTGCTACAAGCTCAGTCATTTTTGAGCCACAGCACATAAGAGGCACACCTCCGTCGTGAATAAGGCCTACGATATTACCGCAATGCTCACAAATAAAAAATCTGTTTTTCATAATTTATCCTCCTATTTCTTCTGCAAGAAGAATTATTTGCTTCTTATTTTCATCGCTTAAAGCCGACATGATTTTAATTTCGGTTTGAGCAAAGGTTAAATTCTTTGATTTAGAAAGTAGTTCCTTCATAACCTTAGCAGCGCAAGGTGCCCAGCTACCGTTTTCAATAAAAGCAACTGTTTTATTCTGAAAATTACGCTCGGTAAGCTCATTTATAAATTCACGCATAAAAGGGAAAATTTCAGCGTTATAAGTAGTAGTTGCAAAAACGGTTGTCCCATATCTGAAAGAGTCCTCTACCGCTTCCGCCATATCACATCTTGCAAGGTCATTAAGAGCAACTTTTTTACCCTTTTTTTCTAATTCTTCCTTTAAAAGCTCCGCCGCCTTTTTAGTATTTCCATAAACCGAGGTATAGGCAATTACTATACCGTCGGTTTCGGTGCCGTAGCTTGACCATATATCGTAAAGATTTATATAGTAAGAAAGATTTTCGCAGAGTACGGGACCGTGAAGCGGACAGATTTTGTTTATTTCAAGAGTTGCAGCTTTTTTAAGCAAAGCCTGAACCTGAGCGCCATATTTACCCACAATGCCGAAATAATATCTTCTTGCCTCACACGCCCAGTCGTCACCGGTAACTTTTTCACCGAATTTTCCAAATCCATCAGCCGAAAACAGCACTTTATCAAAATTATCATATGCTACAATAACTTCAGGCCAATGCACCATAGGCGCGGTGTAAAAGGTAAGAGAATGTTTGCCGAGCTTTAGTAAGTCACCATCGCCAACAACATATTTAAAGTCCTCAAAAACATCGCCGTAAAAATTTTTCATCATAGCAAAAGCCTTTGCAGAAGCCACAATCTTTACATTAGGATATTTATTAATAAAGCTTAATATATTTGCCGAATGGTCAGGCTCCATATGGGTTACAACAAGATAGTCGGGAAATCTTCCATTTAAAGCAATTTCAAGATTTAAAAGCCATTCTTCCTTAAATCCTTTTTCAACCGTATCCATAACGGCAATTTTTTCGTCAATTATTATATAAGAATTATACGAAATCCCCTCGGGTATAATATACTGGCCTTCAAAAAGGTCGGTTTTTTTATCGTATACTCCTATATACTTTATATCTTCAGTAATAGTCATTTTTTTACTCCTTAAACGTTCTTTTAAAATTATAACACATTCAAGGACTTTATTCAATATGTCGGTATAAAATTATTCTTTTTAAAACAAGGGAGTTACTACCATCATTTTTTCCACATCCTTGTAAATTTCCCTTGCCATCTTTTCATCCAGCGGATTTTCACCCAAACCCAGTTCTACCGTAAAGGCGGGGCGTTCAAAGGTTTCTATAAACCAATCCTTAAAGCCTCCGCCCAAAGCAAGTCCCGTTGGCTCATCTGCGGTATATCCGCTAAGCTGACACATAATATCAACCATTTTTTTGCTTCTTTTCAGTATTTTATCCCCAAAATTCCAATATATAACCTCTCCCTGAGAGTGAAAAGCAACGGCATGGCTGATTTTTGTATTTAAACAAAGGTTAACAAGAGCCGCCGTTTCAGGCTCGCTTTCAGGGTAAGGCCCTCCGTAACGGGTTTTCGCAGGACCGTATATACCCGCTTTTCTCTCGGCATTCCTTAAATTTTGCCAATCAGCCGCAAAATTATGATTTATATCTACACCCCTCAAATTAGCATTCCAATGTACTGTATCACCATTTGAAATTCTTTTTATTTCTTTAGCGTAGGCACCTGCACTCGCTGCACCGCAAAGGGAAATTTCACACCCGTCAGGGTTTACGCGTGGCACTATAATAATTCCTTTTTTATCAAAAGCCCTTTTTACGTCAATGCCGCACAATGATAGCCCTTTATTATATGAATAGCAAAGCTCCTCCATAAACATAAGCAGTATCGTAGTTGTAAGACTTTCGCTTCCGTGAAAGGCGCCTGCATATAAAGTAAATTCATTTCCGCCCCCTATTTTGACAGCGGTTATTTCTCTGCCCATACAGCTCTGTCCGATACTGAAAATCTCCATAAAGGAATATTCTTCCTTTAAACCTCGGATAGCTTTCTGCATATTGCTGTATGTATAGTCTTTTTCTTTTATTATTCTTTCCATTTTTAACCCACCTCAAAAACATATTATGAGACAGGCTGAATTTTTATGTATCAAAGCAGGTAGATTTTATTCTGTTTTGCAAATTCTCCGGGCGTAATTCCCGTTCTTTCTTTAAAGGCTCTGCAAAAATGATAAAGGCTTGTAAAACCACACTTTTCCGATATTTCGGTCACCGTTAAATTAGTATCTATAAGTAATTGTTTAGCCTTTTTAATTCGGCTTTCGATAATATACTGCCTTGGAGAAACACCAAGGTTCCTGGCAAAAAGTTTTCTGAGATAAACCTCACTTATACCCATATATTTTGCTAAGTCTTCGTTACTAAGTCTGTTTTCTGACAAATTCTTTTCTATATATTTTTCCACATCTGCCAAAGAATTATGTTCATTACTCATTTCAAAGAGAAGCATATTTATAATATCGTACAATATACTATATGCCTTTAAACGCCCGTTTTTTTGCCCGAAAGATTTTTTAAGGCTGTTAAATTTATTTATAAATTCCCCCGCATTTTTAATAGGGATAACAACAATATCGTCACAGTCAAAACCGATGCAGTTAAAGTTTATAAGCGGAAAAATCCCCTCTTTATCACCGGTCAGAGAATAGCTTTGTTTAAAAGGGAGAATAACTGCGTTATCCTCGGTAGATACATATTTTTTACCGTTTTTAGTATAGGCAATTTGTCCGCCAAGACAAAAAGAAATACCATAAAAGGCTCTTTTTACTATATTGCACTTTCTGCCCTTTTCGGAATGAACAAGAACCGGCACTTCAATATTTGTGATAACAATATTTTCTAAATTCATTTTTACACACCTCGTTTTATGATTATATCAAATTTCGTAAACTTTTCAAAGCCTTTTTTGTTATTTTGTATCACAAATGTTAAATAAATATCGTTTTTGCTATTGAAAAAAGCAACTAGCGAAAATATAATGATATATAGCAGAAGAAACCAATGTTAAGGAGATAAAAATATGAAACCATCATTTTTAAATCAAAATCGTCCCCTTATTACAGGAATGATATTAAAAGACAATCCCGACAGTATGAGATACGCTATTAAAAACTCTATTTTTGATGGCGCAGACTGTCTTGGTCTTCAATTTGAATGGTTAAAAAAAGAATATAAAACCGAAGAAAACTATAAAAAAATAATAGCCACTTGTTCGGGTCACCCTATATATGTTACAAATTACAGAGGCGCTGAAAATAGCGGTTTTACCGACGAACAACTTGCAGATGAACTTGTAAAAATAATGTCTTTGGGTGGAACTCTTGCCGATGTTCCTGCGAGCCTTTATGATACAGAAAGCGCTGCGGGTGTAGGTCTTGAACTTTCACAAAACGAAGAAGCCATAAAAAAACAAATGGAATTGATTGATAAGCTTCACAGTATGGGCAAAGAAGTAATTATGTCTTCCCATATATTTAAGTTCACACCTGCCGAAACTATTCTTGAGGTTGCAAAGGAACAGCAAAGAAGAGGCGCAGATATTGTCAAAATTGTTTCGGGCGCAAACTCTGATGAAGAACTGATTGAAAACCTTAGAATTACCACCCTGCTAAAAAAAGAACTAAAGGTTCCTTTCCTTTTCCTTTCAAGCGGTACGCACACCAAAATTCACAGAATGATAGGCGCACAACTTGGTTGCGTAACATACCTTGCCGTTTTAGAACACGATTCACGCGCCGTTCCCACCCAGCCTATAATAAAGGCAGCAAAGGCTGTACGAGATAATTTTGATTATCTGCCTGATGTTGTCGAGTTATAAAACTAATAAATTCTTGATTTTCGTATTTCTCTTGGGGTTTTTCCTGTGTTAGCTTTTAGTATTTTCCTAAAATATGATGTAGAACTAAAACCTAACGAATCACTAATTTCCTGAACCGATTTATTGGTATTTATAATAAGCATAATGGCTTTTTGGCACAAAAATTTGTTTTTTATTTCATTAGGAGTTTTGTTTGCAGCAGTTTTAAAAGCCCAATATAGAGTAGATTCGTTAACGGCACAATGTTTTGCAACGTCTTTTGCTATGATAACCCTTATAAGGTTAATCAATTTCGGCAGATTAAGTCTTGCAGACTTAGTTGATGAAACCCATTCTCCAAAAAATGCAATAGAGGTTTACAACCGTCTTGCTAAGGAAAAATCATTTCCGGTAGTTGAATTTGATTGGAGCAAGTTTGAATGAAGAAGATAAAAATTGCTCAGATAGGTATGAACACCTACAGCCATTCAAAAGAAATATTCGCAAGTTTGAAAAAGCAAAGAGACATATTTGAAATTGTCGGCTATGTTTTACCCGAAAGCGAAAGAGAAAGGCTCCCCTCAAAAGTTGACATTTTAAAGGATTATAAAGAGCTAACCTTGGAAGAAGTTTTAAACAACCCTGAAATTGAAGCGGTAACTATAGAAACCGATGAAATTTATCTTACAAAATATGCTTTAATGGCGGTAAAAGCAGGAAAGCATATTCATATGGAAAAACCCGGTGGAAGAGAGCTTGAAGATTTCGAAGAACTTATAGATATAGCTAGAAATAACGGTAAAGTTTTGCATTTTGGCTATATGTACCGCTACAATCCCTTTATAAGCGAACTTATCCAAAAGGTTAGAAACGGTGAACTTGGGGATATCATAAGTGTAGAAGCACAGATGAATGTATCTCATCCAATAGCCTTCAGACAGTGGCACGAAACGTTTAAGGGCGGAGTTATGTTCTTCTTAGGTTGTCATTTAATTGACCTTGTTTTACTGATAAAAGGTATCCCAAACGATGTAATTCCTCTCAATCGTTCTACAGGAAAAGAAAATGTTTATACCGAGGATTTCGGTATGGCTGTTTTAAAGTATGATAATGGCATTTCCTTTGCAAAAGTTAATGCTGCCGAAATAGATGGCTTTAAAAGACGTCAACTGGTGGTCTCGGGAACAAAAGGCACTGTGGAGATAAAGCCGTTAGAAGAAGGAGTATCGGATATTCCATACGGTATGAGAACATATAAAAAAGAAAGCTATATGCCTCAGAGAAGTGATAACGGTGTAAAGGTTAGTAGTGAAGTTTTTGCAAGATATGACTCTATGATGAAAGCTTTTGGTAAATATGTGCGTGGTGAAGAGAAAAATCCATATACTCTTGACTATGAACTTGATTTATATAAAATAATTTTGAAGGCTTGCGCAAGAAAGGATTAAGGTGATTTTTTATGAAAAAAGCATTAGTTTTAGGTGCTACGGGATGTATTGGCGAATATCTCGTACCTGAACTCGCTAAAAAAGGTTACATGGTTGACGGTGTTGCCCTTTATCCTAAGGAAGACACCGAATATGTCCGTTACTTAAAGGTTGACGGACTTGATATCGACGTTATCCGCGACCTTGTTACAAAAACCCATTACGATACCGTAATAGACCTAATGCTTTATATCGGCCTTGAAACCTTTAAGAAAAGATATGAGATTTTTCTCAAAAACACCGACCATTATGTTTTCTTTTCTTCATACAGAGTTTATGCCGATTCCGAAACACCTATCAAAGAAGAATCCGATAGATTATACGATGTCGTTTCTGACCCTGATTTTATCAAAGACTGTGATATTGAGTATGCTCTTTATAAAGCCCAACAGGAAGACCTGTTACGGTCATCCCCTTTTGAAAATTTCACTATTTTAAGACCGACAATGGTTTATGCTTCAAGACGCTATCAGCTTGTCGGACTTGAGGCTCCCGTATTTTTAAAACGTGCCGCCCAAGGCAAGAAGGTCATTTTACCAGAATGTGCAAGAAATATTTGTGCGGCGCTTATTTGGTCGGGTGATGCCGCTAAACTTATCAGCGGTATTGTAAACAACCAAAAGGCTTTCGGCGAAACATACACTATATGTAATGGTGAAAAAAACACTTGGGAAGATATTGCTAAACTTTATAAAGAATATGCAAATCTTGATTATGAGTTTATTGACACAAACGTTTATATGAGCCTTTTTAAGGAAGATCTTCCCGAATACAGAAAACACATCTATGATAGGTTCTTTAACAGAATCACCGACCCCGCTAAAATTTTAGAAGCAACCGGCTTTAAGAAAGAAAATTTCACGTTCTTAAAAGACGGTCTTAAAAAAGAACTTGCCACAATTCCGAAGGATTTTCTTTGGTGGGAACATCCTTTGGACAAGAAGATGGACGAATTGATTGAAAATAATAGGTAAATCAAAGTGAATTTAGAAATTTACTCTATAAAATACGGTGAAACAACCCTTACTGAAGATATGGTATTTTCAGGCGGTTCCAAAGATTCGATTATGCCGATTTCTTTGACTATCTATCTTATAAAGACAGATAACAGAAATATTCTTATAGATGCCGGTTGCGATACAATGCCCGGGTTTGTACTTAAAAATTTCCGTTCTCCCGCCCTTGCCTTAAAAGATGTCGGCATTTCACCGGATGAAATAACCGATGTGATTATTACTCACGCCCACCACGACCATATCGACGCATTAAAACACTTCGGTAATGCTACTGTTCACATAACCGAAAAACAGTATAACCGAGGAAAAAAATATATTACTGCGGATTGCCCAGTTAATATAATCAGTGGTATATATACCGTAACTGAACATATTAAGGTCATTGAATGGGGTGGTCATGATTTTGGCTCGGCTATTACAGAGGTTTATGTTGATGATAAAACCTTTGTTTTTGCAGGGGATGAATGTTATACAAACGCTAATTTGCGTGACAAATTATGTACGGGATGCTATGTGAACAAAGAAAGTGCAATTAAATTTGTTCAAAAATACAGTGATAGTAAATATACTGTATATACCTGTCACGACAGCATATTAAAAACTGAAAGGATACTATAGTATGAAAGCAATTTTAGTAAATGAGGATAAAAGTTTACGTTGGGACAATGTACCCGATGCAATTTGCGGTGAAGAAGACTGTCTTGTTAAAATTGAAGCGGCAGCCCTTAACCGTGCCGACCTTATGCAAAGAGAGGGCGACTATCCTCCCCCTCCCGGATGCCCCGATTGGATGGGTCTTGAAATTGCAGGTACTATTGTTGAAATGGCAGAGGGTGCAAAAGAAAAATCAAACTTTAAAATCGGTGATAAGGTTTGTGCTCTGCTTGGTGGCGGCGGATATGCTCAGTTTGCCAATGTAAAATACGATATGCTTATGCCTATCCCCAAAAATTGCAGTATGGTAGAAGCCGCTGCAATCCCCGAAGCCTTTGCAACCGCTTATCTTAATTTATTTATTGAGGGTTCAATCAAAGAGGGCGATACATTACTTATGAATGCAGGTGCCAGCGGTCTTGCCAGCGTTATAATTCCTATGGCAAAGGCTTTTGGTATCAGAGTTATAACCACCGTTCTTACAAAAGAAATTAAAGAAAGCATTAAGCATTTAGGCGCCGACAGAGTTGTGGCTACCAACGAAGAAGACATTGTTGAAGTGTTGAAAGAAGAACTTGAAAACGGTCATCCTGTGGACGTTGCCATTGACTGTCTCGGCGGTGAAATAATGGGCAAATGCATACACTACTTAAAACACGGCGCTCGTTGGATAATGATAGCTGCCCTTGCAGGTCAGAAAACCGAAATTGACCTTAAAAACATTTATGTGAGAAACGTTCGTATAATCGGAAGCACACTTCGTTCCCGCACCCCCGAAACCAAGGCTAAAATTCTTGCCGAGCTTGTTAAAAATGTTTGGCCCAAGGTTGAAAGCGGAGAAGTAAAACCCACCATATATAAGGTTTTACCCATAACCGAGGCCGAGGCCGCTCACGATATTCTTTATAAAGGACAAAACGTAGGCAAAGTCGTTCTTGAAGTAGAGTAATAATATTATTAAAAGCAGAGGCTTTCCTCTGCTTTTAACTTTTTAAGTAGTAATTTTTTTAAAAAATCTTTATTTATTATTTTATAAATGTTATAATGTTAAAAACACTTCGAGGTGAATTATGGTTACTATAAAAAATAAGTTTTTAAAAGCAACAATCAGTCCACTTGGCGCTGAACTTAAAAGTCTTTCCTATATGGGAGAAGAAAGGCTATGGCAAGGGGATAAAAAATTTTGGGACGGCTCAAGTCCCATACTTTTCCCTGTCTGCAGCGGTCTAAAAAACGGCGAATATTACTTTGAAGGTCAAAAATACGCTATAGAAAAGCACGGTTTTTTGCGTTTTTGCCAATTTACTACTGAAAACGTAAGTGAAAACAGCGCTACATTTCTATTTTCTTCCAATGAAAAAACAAAGGTTAATTATCCTTTTGATTTTCAGTTTCGCGCCACCTTTACCCTAAAAGAGAAAAGCCTTGAGGTTTCCTATGCCGTCAAGAATTTAAGCACTGCGCCTATGTACTTTTCACTAGGCTCGCATGAGGGATATTTTTGTCCCGAAGGTATTGAAGACTACGATATTATTTTTTCAGAAAAGGAGACGCTTGATACCTATAAAATCAATGCCGACGGCTTAATTGACGGCAAAGAAAATATCTTAAAAGAAAACGATATTTTACCTCTTAAATACGATTATTTTGCCGAAGACGCGCTTATTTTTAAAGAGCTTAAGTCAAGAAGTGTTGTACTGAAAAACCGAAATACTAAGAAAAGTATAAAGCTTAATTTTGACGGTTTTGATTATTTCCTTATCTGGACTGTGGCAGGCGCACCTTTTATCTGTCTTGAACCGTGGAGAGGCATAACCGACGATAAGGATACCGACCAGAATTTCAAAACCAAGGAAGGCATTATTACTTTAGACGGTCTTGATACGAGTATATCTGCTCATACTATTGAAATTATTGATTAAATTTAAGGATATTATATAAAAAATACGCTACCAAACGTGCGGGGTTACTAAGAACAGCTATCTTTAGAGGATACGAAATTTGGCACACAAATTCCCTGCTTGTAACAGTATAAGACAAATCTACCCGAAGAAGAGAAATCAAAACTCTTTTTCGGGTAGTATTTTTGTTTAATGATATTCTTTGCTACGCAAAGAGTGATATTTTCGCTTTGCGAAAGTGATATTGAAGCTTACAGCTTCAGTGATATTTTATTCACCTTCAAACTGCCGCAGACAATATCACTTGAACTTTAGTTCTAATATCACTGCGAAGCAATATAACTCGCCATTGGCGAATCATAACTACCGGCCGTGCCGGTAGTATGCACTGCCCCCTTAGGGCATAAGACCGGCTGAGCCTATAGGCTCGTC
>SVQC01000043.1 GCA_015065585.1 Oscillospiraceae bacterium | reverse complement strand
AACTTTTATACGCTGTCATATATCGATAAAATGTGGGGAATTATGCGCAAGGAATCGTTCCCTAAAGAAATTAAATTGTAAAAGCGAGGTGAAATTCACCTCGCTTTTGCTATGTATAAAAACCGCCCAAAACCATAAAATTAGAGGCTTGTGTTCAATAGGGCAAACCGCTCCAAACCCGCATAAATACTGTGTTTTTCGCTGGTTTGCCCTATTGAACACAAGCCTCTATTCTTCTCACAATACCTGTTGCTTTCATATATAAAAAACTCCTTTTACAGTAATTAAAGGCCCCCTTGCCTAAAGGGGGCTGGCGCCGTAAGGCGACTGGGGGATATTGTATCCCTCCACCGCAAGCGGTCCCCCCTCCCTTTGCACAAGGGAGGCTTTATTTTACAAATTTTCAAATTGTGTTGTTATTATTTGTGATAAAAGGTAATTTATACTGCAAGAATTTACTTTTAAATAGAAACACAAAATAATTTAAATGAGATTATGTCAAATCTGAACGCTAATTATAGTTTTATTTTTTGGTAGTCTTTTAAGAGTTGTGATTTTGCTTGATTTAAGATTTTTTTATCAATATCAGGATATATACATTCTGCACACATTCCCAAACTATCAATACTAACTTTATCTAAAATGCATTTATCGTTGACTTGATAAATGCAAAAGTTATTTTCACATTTCATTTTAACACCTCAAATAATGTAATTATTTACAATTATAACATTATTTACTTATATACGCAAGTGCGTATACGCAAAGATGTAAAAGTACATACAATATCTTTGAGGTGAAGAAAATGAGCGTCAAAGATGTAGTTACTGAAAGATTTAAGAATTTGTGCGAAGAAAAAAATATAAAAATAAACGAATTAGCAAATATATCGGGGGTTACTCCTTCTACTGCATATAGTATGATGGACTCTAATAGACGTGATATTTCTATAACTACAATTAAGAAATTCTGTGATGGTTTAGAAATAACTTTAGGAGAATTCTTTTCTACCCCTGAGTTTGATAACTTAGAGCAAGAAATTAAGTGAGTAAAAAATATTCATATAAGCATTAAACAAGCGAGGCGATTTTACCTCGCTTGTTTTTCTATCTACACACCACACTATGTATAGCAAGACAAAACACACAACACAGAAGATTGTATTTCCTTGACTTATCATACTATTTTTGATATACTGATTGCAACTCATTATCGAAAGGAGAATGTCTGCATGGCAAAGGCTACTATGTATGCAAATTCCAAATTTGCTTCTTTCTGTAGTGTACTTGGATATTTTTTAATTGCGGGAGGTGTCTATTTTATCTTTAACGATTATCCCGGTGTAGGCGCGATTATTGTGGTTGCGGGTATTGCCCTTAAACTGCTGGCAGGTTTTATCAGCAAAAAGAAAAGTGAAAAAGAAGCCAAGAAAAACCAGGACATATAAAATAAATATCCCCCGTTGTACGGGGGATATTTATTTTATAGTTGGTTATTAAAGCCAGAAAAGCTTTGTCGCTACTGTTAGTATAACAAGGAAAGCTACGTTTAAGACGGTGAAAATCACCAGATATTTTTTAGTTTGCTCGGGATGAAGTAACTTAAATTCGCTAAAGGTTATGAGACTGGCGAGGGATGCTATAAGGGTTCCCGTTCCGCCTATATTTACACCCAAAAGCAATGCGGCATAATCTCCTGTAAAACGCGACAGTAAAATGGCTGAGGGTACATTACTGATAAACTGGCATGAAAGGGTTGATACAAGTAAAGTATCTTTTTGCAGCAGGGAAGATATAAGATTATTTACCATATCAAGCCTTGCTAAATTTCCCGCGAATATAAAGAAAAAGAAAAATGTACCAAGCAGAGCATAGTCTACCATTTTAAGGGAACTTTTGTCGACTATAAATATAATTATCGGAATAATTATCAAGCCGATTATAAAGGGGATAATTCTGAAAACGATAAGAATGGATAGGGCGAATAATACACAGTAAAGTATCGTCTTTTTTATGTTAAGCTTTTCACCGAATTTTTCGTCCAAAGAAAATTTAATTGGCTTTATAGGCAGACAGGCAATTATCAAAAGCAAAACGGCAAGTAAAAAAGCAGGAAGCATTATTTTGCAGAACTCGCCTGTGGGTATGTTGAAAAAGGAATATAAATAGAGGTTTTGCGGGTTGCCAAAGGGGGTAAGCATACCGCCGAGGTTTGCGGAAATATTCTGAAGCACAAAAAGGTATGCCATATATTTTTCCTGTTTTGTTACCGAAAGGGCAAAATAACCAAGGGGCAGAAAGGTTATGAGCGCCATATCGTTGGCTATAATCATTGAGCCGATAAAGGTGATGATTATAAGCATTAAAAAAAGTGAACGCAAATTTCCCGCAAGACTGACAAGTTTTCTCGCTAAAATGGTAAAAAACTTAATGTTTCTCAGAGCGCAGACAACGGCTAAGGTTAAAAACAGGCAGGAAAGGGTTTTGAAATCAAAATAGCCAAGATACTCTTTATCGGGCGGTACAAAAAAGCAGGTGATTATAGCGGCCAAAGCCGATATAACGAAAACAACATTTTTCTTAATAAATTTTAACGCCTTCAAAGTATCACCCCTGTCTTTAAATTACAACCCAGCCATTATAGTATAAAATATGTATAATGTCAATAAATGTCAGAGTGTTGCTTATTTTTTACTATTTAAACATTATTTCGTTTACGACGCTGAGTGAATATTCTTGTCTGCCGCCTAAGGGAAGGTTTGGTGCTCCCATATCTTTGGAAATTTTTGCAAGTTCTTCCAAAGAAGTTTCTTGTTATTTAATGAAAAACACAAACCTTTCGGTTGCACAATGCGCTTTTGATAGTGGCTTTTCATCCCTTAGAAGCTTTAACAGAAGCTTTAAAGAAAATCTTAATATCACCCCGACAAAATACAAAAACAGTAACGAGTAATAAAAAAGTGAGGCTTAACGGAGTGTTAAGCCTCACTTTTAATTTTAGAAACTAAGGGTATACATATTTCCCACGTCGTCGGAATAGTAGCAGGTATCACCATCAAAATCAACAAGCTCGGGTTCTATGTAAAGCCCGAAATCCTCAAAATTAAAGGCGCTTTTTTGCTTTCTTTCCTTTAGGTCTATAAGTCTTATTACGGGAGGAGCGCTTTCAAAATGCGTAAAACCCTCTACCGAATATAAAACTCCTTTGTGGATACAAGCACCCTGCATAAAGTTGTGATATTCACAGTCGAAATAGTGCTGTATATCCTTTTTTTTAAGAACAACGCGGTTAACACCGTATTTGTCATCAAACACGCCGTCGCAAAGTTTTGGCAGGTCAAAGGCAAAATACCTGGTGTTCTTTTCACCATCTCGCATTGTAAAAGCGTAAAAGGTAGAACTGTCACTATCAACGGCGCTATTACCGTAGGGACGCTTATCGTTTATATCCTCAGACTTCCAAATGCTGTCCTCGGTAAAACCAACCTCTATAATCTGCACTAATGTTGTGGTGAAATCATTTTCCTTTCTCTCAAGACGGTAAACACAGGTAACACCCTTTAACTTGTTTTCTTTACTTGCATAGTTGTTGTAAATATTAGCGTATAAAAGAGGAAATTCGTCGTTTTTATCGTAATATTCATTACCAAAACAAACGCTGTTACAATGAGGGACTATAAGGTCGCGTTTATCCAAATTAAACTCAGCCAAAGGGGAGGGGTTTCCCGATAAATCTTTTATATTGTATGCGGTGCAGTTTCCTTTTTCACTAAGCCTGAACAAATATCCGCCGAAAATAGCGCCGTCCTGTCCGTTAATGATTTTTCCTAAAGTTTTTATTTCCATAAAGCCTCACCTTTCTATTTAGCTAAAATAAATGTGATGTCATAGGGGCTTATAGTCGGTACATTTACATATAAATGCTCTTTTCCTCTGTGGCAGGTAAGAGGAATTTCGCTTCCGTCTGCCTTTAGAAGTATTGCCTTTGTCATATCACCTTTTACAATAACTTCGAAAGGATTTGTAGTATCAAGGGAAGCATTAAAAAGCTGTATGGCGGCTTTTTTGCCGTCTGTTCTGATATAGGGTTGAACACGGGAAACAGCCTCTGCATTTTCATATTTCAGACGAAGAGGACTGTCAAACCACTCTGCTATTGATGCAAACTGATAAAGGTTTGAGGGGGTATCGCATTGTTGCCAAGCGTCAAAGCCGTTAACAATAACTTTACCGCCAAGGCTGTTTTCATACTTGGATATATACCATTTGTCACCCTCGCCAAATATATTTTTACGATAGCCTAACCATTCTACCTTGTCATTTAAGGGAAGTAAAGTGTAGCCTTTTCTTGGAAGCACACGGTAATTGTACTCAGCGAAAGAACCGTTAAAGGGGTGGTCGGTCAGGTGGCATACCTTTGCGGGATAGTCCACAGGGTCTGCTTTTACACCTGCTAATTCTGCGAGACCCATCTCTTCAAGAGCTGCGAGGGCAGAACCGTCCATATAAACATTACCGCTGAAGATTTTTTTAATTTCATCGGTATTAAAGGCGGTGATGGTTTTGCCGCTGATAAGGGTAGCGCAAGAGTTATAGCTATCGGAAACAAGAGGTATGCCAAAGGGACCTATTTTTTCAGGAAGGGTAATATCGGCATAAGGGTTTTGCCCTTCGGGATTTGTTCTTTCTTTAAGCCATACATATTCCATTTTGCCTTTTGCTGTTAAAAACCATGAATATATCGGCCACATTCCGGCGGGTTTTAAATCTTTTGCAAAATCAAGGAACTTTTCCCAACGGGGGCGAAGGGTGTGTAGCTCGTCAACCTCTCTGCCAAAACGAAGGTCTAGGGTACCATTTAAGCCAAGGTGATTAAAGGCTATGCCTGTGCAACCTGCCATAAGACCTAAGCTGACTTCATTTTGTCTTGTTTTAAATGATTTTGCAAGGTGGCCTTGAGGAAAACTATCCTCTTCCCAAAGAATGTCTTTTACCGCTTCGGGGTACAGAGAAATTTGTCTGCCTACTTCAAGGGCTTTCCACATAATTTTGTCAAGACTCTTATCATTATATAGGTCGTGTCCGGGTCTGCCACGGCGTGAGCGGAGAGCCTTCATACACTGTTCAATATAATCTCCCGAAAATGTGGTGTGAGTAGCGCCTATGGTCATGAGAGGCATATCGATATCGGGATCAATCTCATCAACCGTGTTACGCATTTTTTTGCAAAAACTTGCCAAGCGTTCAGCACCGTAAGAGGACCAGGCAATTCTAAGGTCACGGTTTTCCTTATTGTTTAAAGCCTCAACCAATTCTTCGCGGCTTTTATATGCGCCGTCTTTAAAGCCTTTTACACAATTTTCACAAAAGCAGGGATATTTTCCGCCTAAATGGGTAAAGCGGCAGTCATCGTCTATCCAAATAAAATCAGGGTTAGTATCGGCGAAAATTTTGAATTTTTCACTCATGTATTCTGTGAATTCTTCCGATAGTGGACAGGCATGATTTTTAACCACATTTCCGTCCATATCTATCATACGGGGGATATTGGGATAAACGTTCTGTTCTAAACTATATAATGTAAAGGTTGGCCATACGTTTATACCTACAGTAATTCCTCTTTCCCGTAACTGTTTAAAACATTCTTTGCAAATTTCGGCCTGCTTTCTCTTATCGTCCAAGGGTGAAAGCTCCGGATAGTTATCGTCGGCAATATAAAATGCAACCTCATCGGCTACATCGTCGTATTTATCAATAAGTCTTAAAAAACTTTCCCATTTGGCCTTTTCTCCGTAAACCTTAGGGCCGATTCGCCAGGTTAGCTTAAAGTTGCTCATGCTAATTCTCCTTATCGTTTTTATTTTCATTATATAGTAAACAGAGAAAAAATAAAGGGCATATATTCTATTAAAATTCGCAAAAATTATTTTACTGTTGAAAGAGAGAAAGATTTGTATTATACTAAAATTCGGGAGATGATGTAAAATGCTTTACCAAAAATTACTCGAATTTTCAGAACCCTATTTTGTGGATTTAAGCCACGGCGGAAAATTTGAAGAACATTGTCATCCCGAAATAGAATTAAGCTTTTGTGTTAAAGGCTCTTATAACATTATTATAAATCAAAAAGAGTATACGCTTAACTGCGGTGAACTGGCTATTATAAATCCTATGGTACCCCATGAGCTTGGAAACGATATTTCAAAAGACAGCGTAAGGCTTACTATTGAAGTCGGCCCTGCTTTTTTGGGAGAGCAGTTTGATGCATTAGTTTTAAAAAACTGTGACAGTAAGCTGTTAAAGTTAAATGAAGAAAATAAAAGCTGTTCTCTTTTAAAGCTATTTCTTGAAACATCAGAAATTCTTATGAAAAAACCTGCGTTTTATAATATTGACATTAAGGGTAATATTTACAAAATAAGCGCTGTTCTGCTTAATAAGTTTAACGAGAATTCAGAATGTACGGAAACAGTAGCCAAATCGCTGCTAAACGTAGAAAAAATAAGCCGCGCAGTCAATATGATTTATGGGAGTTACGATAAACAGCTAAGCCTTGATACCGTCAGCGCTTTTTGCGGATATTCAAAGAGCAATTTCTGCAAAACCTTCAAAGTCGTAACCGGGGAAAGCTTTCATTCTATGCTTAACCGACACCGTATAGATGTGGCTTGCTTAAAACTTAAAAAAAGTGACGCCTCTATTGAAGAAATTGCTCTTAGTGTAGGTTTTTTAGACAGCAAAAGTTTTTGCCGAGTGTTTAAAAAAATAATGGGCAAAAATGCAGGTGAATATAGAAAAAAGTGACATTGATGGAAATGTCACTTTTAATTTATTGTTTGCCTTTTTTGTATGAAATTGGCGAAAGTCCGGTAGCCTTTTTAAACTCTTTGCTAAAATGATAAATGTCGTAATAACCAAGCTTTGAGGCTATTTCGGATACGGTAAATAAATCGCTCTTTAAAAACTGCTTTGCCCAATATATACGTACGGTTTCGCGGTACTGCATAGGGGAAATACCAAAATTTTCTTTAAAAATACGTCGGAAATGAGAAAGACTTAAATTACATAAATCGGCAAGTTCTTTTGTGGAAATGGCTTTATCGTAATTCTGACCTATAAAATCAACGGCGGGGGATAAACGGGCGTCGTTTCCGTCCATAGTAACAAGGCGGCTGCATTCTTCGTGAAGATTTATTATAATCTGCTCAGTTATAATACGGGTTCGCATGGTGTATAGAGAAACGCGGTTTTCCCAGGTATCAAAAAGCTGGTCTACCTGTTTGCCTATATAAGACTGCTTGTCAAGATGGATTAAATTCTGTATGCCAAGGGCGGTTTGCCAGTTGGCAGGATAAATCCGCATAGCGGTGGTTATATATTCAAAATCATCGCTAAGCGCTTTTACCTTGTAAGCTGAGCCTTCGGTAAGAACGATAATTGAACCCTGGGAAACTTCTTCTTTAAAGTGGGAGTTTTCAAAAAAGCCTTTTCCTTTTAACACATATATAAATCCGTCGTGAAGCCGCCTTTTACAATCAAACTCGAAATCAATGTTTTCTTTTTTTCGGTAAACCGCATATATACTGCCTATTCTTACGTCAAACTGCATAATAATTCCCCCAAGCTGTTCTTAAGTATATTTTAACATATAAAACAAAAAAGTAAATAAGCGTTTTTTACAAAATTAAGGTTTAATTATACATTGTAATAATATATACTCTACAATATAATTAAGGCATAAAATAAAATTTATTTTAAGGAAGTGTTGGTTTATGATTACAAAATTCCGCGGAGAAGAATACATAATGCACCGTTACGGTGACGCACCTATCATTACGATAGACAATTTCCCCGTACCTTCAAAGCAGGTTTTTAACTGCGCTCAGACTATGTATGAGGGCAAAACCGTACTGCTTGTTGCTGCTATTTATGAAAAACCCAATAAATACGGTAACGGCTCAGGTATCCACGTTGCTATGAGTGAAGACGGCATTAATTTTGATATTAATCCCGAGCCTTTATGTCAGACACGCGACTGGACCGGTAATAAGGTGCTTGAAGTTACTGATGGTTGGGTAATTGACCCCCGTATTACCAAAATTGACGATACCTATTATATCGTTAGACCTGCTCAGATGGGTACCGTTGGCCCCGCTGCTATAATTGAAAAAACCAAGGACTTTAAGTCTGTTGAATTTGTTGAGTGCGTTGCGCTTCCTTCCAACCGTGTTCCTTGTCTTTTCCCTGAGAAGATTAACGGTATGTATATGAAGATAGACCGTCCTTATAACCCTTGCCGTATTGATGAATCCAAGGGCGGCGATAAGCTCGATGACGTTTGGAGAGCAGGTATGTGGGTTTCTTACTCACCTGATATGATTTATTGGGGCAAGTATCGTCCTTTATTCTACCCTTGCCTTTCCTTTGCTAACTACAAGGTTGGCCCTACTCCTCCTATCAAGACTAAAGAGGGTTGGCTTGAAATTATCCACGGCGTATATAAGGAAAACCGTGAGTGGTGTTATGCTCTCGGCGCTATTCTTCTTGACCTTGAGGACCCCTCAAAGGTTACCCACGCTATCGACAAGAGCATCTTAACTCCTAACAGACCTTATGAAATTGAGGGTGCTTCACCCAATACTATTTTCTCTTGCGGTGCTATCGTTGATGAAGAATTAGACAGAATCCGCATTTACTACGGCGCTGCTGATAAGAGCATCGGTCTTGCTACCGGTAGCCTTAGTGAACTCTTGTCAGAACTTAAAAAGAATCCTGTTAAATTTTAAGGAGAATTTTAAATGACAAAATGTTATAAAGCACCCTACGTGATGCCTGCTGCATCAATGGGAAAACTTAATCCATTACCTGATATTAAGAACGTTAGTTATATCCATGCTAAAATTGATACTACCGATAATATCCCCGAAAGACACAGAAAGTATATCAATAAGGGTATGATTCCCACTATGCTTCCTTACTGTCAGCAGGACGGATATGACAGAAACAGAAAAGACCGCGCTTTTAACAGCGTAGTTATTGAAAATGAGTATTTAAAGGCTGTATTTCTTCCTGAACTGGGTGGCAGACTCTGGTCTCTTATTGACAAGACTGAGAATAAAGAGCTTCTTTACTGCAACCCTGTTTTTCAGCCCGGAAACCTGGCACTCAGAAACGCATGGTTTAGCGGCGGCGTTGAATTCAACGTATCTATTAAAGGACATAATCCCTTAACCTGCGACGACCTTTTTGCTCAGAAAATCGTTATGGAAGATGGTAGCGAAGGTGTTCGTATGTATGAGTATGAGCGTATCAGAGGCGTTCTTTACTGTATAGACGCTTGGATACCCGAAGGCTCTAAATACCTTTATATCAGACCCCGTATCGAAAACAGAACCGGTAAAGAAATCTGGATGTATTGGTGGTCAAATATTGCTGTTCCGATATTTGAAAAGGCCAGAGTGTTGGCTCCTGCTAACAATACATTTATTAACTATTTCGGTAATGACGCTTACGTGCTTGACTACGGTACTATGCCTTATCAGTTTGGCGCTGATATTACCTATCCTGAAAATATGGGACGTTCTATCGACTTCTTCTTTGATGTAGATGATGACGAAGAAAAATGGGTAACTCAGGTAGATAAGGAAGGTTACGGTCTTATTCAGTGCTCTACTAAAGAATTGAAGGGCAGAAAGCTCTTCCTTTGGGGTGAGGGCGCCGGTGGTAAGAACTGGAACCAATATCTTTCTGACGGTACTAATTCAGGTTACGTGGAGATTCAGGCAGGTTTAGCCAGAACTCAGCTTGAACATATTCCTATGGCTGACGGCGAAACATGGAGTTGGGTTGAGGCTTACGGCGCAACCAATTGCGGCGCTGATGCTCACGCTGATTTTGAAACTGCTAAAAAGGCTGTAGAAAAGGATTTATTAAAGAACTTCCCCGAAACTATGACTGCTACTCTTGAAAAGGCTAAGAATGTGAAAATTTCTTGCGGCGAAATGTTCAATATGGGCTCCGGTTGGGGTATTATTGACGAATATCGTCGTAAGGCAGAAGGTCTTCCCACCCTTTCAAGTGATATTACTATTCCCTCTGAGGCTTTAGGTGAAGCACAGCAGGAATGGGTAACCCTTTATGAAAAGGGTTATCTCCCTGAGAAAGACGTTAATGACGAGCCTTTGGGTTATGTTGTTGAAAACTTCTGGAGAGAGCTTCTTGCAAAGGCTCTTGAAAACAAAGATAACCGTAATTGGTATGCTCTTATGCAACTCGGCGTAATGGAATATGCCGCAGGTAACAGCGAAAAGGCTATGGAACTTTTCAAAGAATCTGTAGAGGTAAAGCCAAGCGCTTGGTCACTTAGAAATATCGCTATGATTTACCGTAACGAATTAAAGGATTATGAAAAGGCATACGAATATATGGTAAAAGCCTTTGAGCTTAATAAAACCTGCAGAGGTATTGTGGTTGACACTGCTGTAACGTATCTTCTTGCCGGTAAAAATAAAGAGTGGATTGCCGCTTATGAATCTCTCGGAGAACTTAAAGAGGACGGCAGAATTAAGCTGAGCTACGCTAAAGCTTATATGAACCTTGGAGAGTTTAAAGAGGCTGCTAAATATCTTAATTACGATATTGTTATGCCTGATATTAAGGAAGGCGACACAGCGATTTCTGATGAATGGTTCAAACTTTACGGTGAAATTATTAAGGAAGAGCATCCCGAACTTTCTGGAGATGAACTTCAAAAGGTTGTTGAGGAAAAATATCCTCTCGGCGAGCTTGATTTCAGAACACATTAATCAAATAAAAATACGCTACCATTGCCCAAGTGTTCCTAAGGATACTTGGGCAGTTTTATTGTGTAACGAATACTACCGGCAGTGCCGGTAGTTCCAAAAAGCTTTAGCTATGAGTAGAAAAAGAATCCTCC
>SVQC01000011.1 GCA_015065585.1 Oscillospiraceae bacterium | reverse complement strand
TGGACTTTCAGTCCAGCCAGTAACAGCGGCTTATAGCCGCAGAGCAAACTACCGGCTTAGCCGGTAGTCATGATTATGGGTTTGACACAAAAAGGGTATTATGTTATACTTTTAAAGTAAAGGAGGCGGTAATATGAAAAGAAGAAAAGCTATGTTTATTATAGGCGCGATTCTTTTAGTGGTAGGCGTAATTGGCCTTGCCGTTTATTTCGGGTTGACCTTTTCGGGTCCTAAGCCGAACGATACCGTTTCTACTCCTTCTTATACTGCCCCCCAGCCAGAGCTTCCGGATAATCCTATTGATTTTACCGCCCTTAAAGCCAAAAACCCTGACATATACGCGTGGATAAAGATTCCCGGAACAGAGGTGGATTATGCTGTTTTGCAGGCTGACGATGAACCGGAGGATTTTTATTTAAATCATAATATCGACGGTAAATATGAGTTCGCCGGTTCTATTTATACCCAAAAACTTAATTCTAAGAATTTTACAGACCCTAATACGATTCTTTACGGACATAATATGAATAACGGTTCAATGTTTGCTTCTCTTCATAAATTCCGTAAAAAAGAGTTTTTTGATAATAATAAATATATCTATATTTATACACCGGGTCATATACTCACCTATGAAATTTATTCGGCGTACCGTTTTGATAACCGCCATATTCTTTATGCTTTTAACCTTAATGATAAAGATGTTTTCTCTGAATATATCGAAATGACCAAAAATCCCAAATCTACTATAGTAAACGTAAGAAAGGAAACACAGGTAACGGCAGATAGCCGTATTATAACGCTTAGTACCTGTATTACCAACGATAATTACAGATATTTGGTACAAGGAGTTTTAATTGATGACCAAAGAACGAAATAAAAAAGAAAAAGTTCCTATGACAAAGGGCAAAAAAATAATTTTGGCTATACTTATTCCTGTATTTTCCCTAATCCTCGCCGTAGCTATAACTATTACCAGTATTTTGCTCATAGGAAAAGCCGCTCTAACCGATAAGGACATTACCATTACGCCCAACGAAAATATTGAAACGACGGTAGAAGATGATAATACTGTAACCTATGAGGGTAAAAAATACAGATATAAAAGCTCTATGACAACGGTGCTTTGTATGGGTGTTGATAACACTAAAAAGGAAAGCGGCGGTGCTTATGTTACGGGCAGAGCAGGACAGGCGGATGCTATATACCTTATAGCTATAGACACAAATACGGGTAAAACCTCTGTGATAGGTATTCCCAGAGACAGTATGGCTGACGTTGAGGTTTACTCTAAAGCCGGTACTTATGTAGGCACCGAAAAAACACAGATTTGTCTTTCCTACGCTTATGGCGACGGCAAGGATTTATCGGCGCAAAATACAGCAAAATCCGTATCCCGTTTTCTTTACGGGATGCCTGTGAATTCCTACTTTGCGGTGGATAGCAAATCTATTGCGCCCCTTCATAATGTTGTAGGAAATATAACCGTAACGCCAAATGAGACTATAGAAAATTACAATATTAAGTTTTATAAGGGACAGCCCTTCAAGCTGACGGGCGAAAATGTTTTCAATTATCTTCAGGCGCGAAACGATAAAACGGCTGATGCGAGTCTTTTAAGACTTAACCGACAGACCGATTATCTTAAGAAATACACCGCTGCCGTACTGAGTAAAACCAAAAGCGATATAACATTTCCTGTTAAGCTTTATAATAAAATTGTAAAAAATGCCGTTACCGACCTTGACGTGAGTCGTGTTTCATATCTGGCAACTAAAATCGTGGGTCAAAAGGATAACTTAAGCCTTGATTTTGTGCAAATAGAGGGAACTCAGAGCGTGGGAGAAGATTCCTTTGCCGAATTCACCCCCGACGAAACCGCCCTTTTTGAAACGGTATTAAATGTGTTTTATGAGGAAATAAATTAAAAATTAAAATATTTTGAGGCACACTTCGTAAGGTAGTGTGCCTCAAAGTATTTTCTTTTAATTTTAAACTTCAACTTCTTCGGGTTTCTTTTTTGGCGGTCTGCCGCGTCTTTTGGGTGCAGCAGGTACTTCTTCTACAGATTTGACTACACTTTCAGAACTAGCTGCTTTTCTCGGTCTTCCGCGTTTTTTTATGGGTTCGGCAGCCACTTTTTCTGCTTTGGCTTCTTCCTTAAGCTTTAAAAGAATAGCTTTATGGCGTTCTTCGATTTCCCTTTTTATTTCAAGCTCTTCGTTATATACCGAAATTTTATACTCATACCATAAATACTCTATCATATAAGAGAATATATAGGCTATGGGGAGCGAGATAAGAGCAACGATGACGGCCAAAATTATGTTGGGCAAATTGAAATCGCCGAAAATCTGTGAATAAATATTAACGTTACTTAAAATAGAACTGCATGAGAAAGCGATAAAGATGATAACGGAAAAAATAGCTGAATAAATAAGTGCGCTCTTTTTATAAAACTCTGCTCTTATGCGCTTATCTTGTTTGCTGTAACCGTTTGGCAGGGGATTAAGGTTACAATCGGTGGGAAGCTCCTGCTTATCAAAAATCTTCCTTAAAAAACCGTAGGAAAAAAGAATAAGGAAAAGAAGAATGATTTCCCAGGTGCAAGAAATTTTTTCGAATTTAACCTTATAAATAATTTCCGCAATAATGTAAATAAAGGCGAAGCAAAGGGTAAAGGCAGAAGCCTTATAATCCAGCTTCACGGGGAATGAAAAATCAAATTTCAGACCGCGTATTTTCATCTTTTTTATCTCTCCAAAAATAATGTTATTAGAATTTTATCATAAAATTGTTTTAATAGCAATTAAAGATTTTCTGCTTCCTTTTTAAAAAGGGTGAAAGCCGCATCGCTGGGCATATAAATATCCTGTCTTGGTGAAAAGGAAACCGAGCCTACCTTTACACCGTCTGGGGAACAGGAACGCTTAAATTGTTGGGTTATAAAGCGTTTTGCAAAATTTATAAGCCATTTCTTTATTGTATCTTTGTCATAAATATCACCTAATGCATATACGGCGAGGCGGTAAATTTTGCTTATCGAGAAACCGAAACGGCAGTAATAGTAAATAAAGAAATCGTGAAGCTCGTAAGGGCCTACGAGGTCCTCGGTTTTCTGTGCTATTTCGCCCCTTTCATCAGCAGGCAGAAGCTCTGGGGAAACGGGGGTATCAACAATATCTAAAAGTACCTCGGAAAGCTTGGACTCTTTTTCGGCGCAGTACCGAACGATAGCGCGGATAAGGGTTTTAGGCACACTGCAGTTAACGCTGTACATAGACATGTGGTCACCGTTGTAGGTTGCCCAGCCTAGAGCAAGTTCCGAAAGGTCACCTGTACCAATAACAAAGCCTCCCGTTTTTCCTGCCATATCCATAAGAAGCTGGGTGCGTTCTCTCGCCTGAGCGTTTTCAAAGGTTAAATCGTGGTCATTTATATCATGACCTATATCCTTAAAATGCTGTTTTACCGAGTTGGCAATACTGATTTCCTTAAAGGTTACCCCAAGCTTTCTGCATAAAATTTCGGCGTTTGATTTTGTACGGCTTGTAGTACCGAAGCAAGGCATCGAAATAGCAATTATATCCCGTCTGCTTCTGCCTATTTTATCCATAGCTTTTGCGGCAACAAGCAAGGCAAGGGTGCTGTCAAGACCGCCCGAAATACCGATAACCACACTTTTGGCATTTGTGTGAAGAATTCTTTTTATAAGACCTGAGCTTTGTATATCAAGTACCTTTTGGGCGCGCAGATTTATTTTTTCTTTCTCCTTTGGTACAAATGGATTTTTTGCAATATATCTTGTGAGAGCCGTATCTGTTACGGCGCAGTTAAAAAAAAGGCAAAATTCCTCCCCGAAGGAGCAGTCAAAACCTGCTTTTGCTCTCTCACTTGAAAGCATAGAAACATCAATCTCAGAAACAATCAATTTAGTATCATCAAGAGGTGTGTTTTCCTTTAAAATTTTACCTCTTTCACAAATAATAAGGTGTCCGGAATAAACAAAATCGGTTGTGGACTCGCCTTCGCCGCAGGAGGCGTAAACGGTGGCGCAGATATTTCTGTAGCTGTCAGCTTTTATAAGGGTTTTCCGCATTTCTGCGCTCTCAACAATTTCAATATCAGCGCAAATATTAACGTTTATATTAGCGTTTTCTAGTTGTGTATAGCTTTTTCCGACAGTTACTGTAAAGGAAAAATTTTGGAGAGCGGTACAGCGGAAAACAAGCTGGTCACCAAAGGGTAAAACCTCGTTTAGTATAGTAATACTGCTTATTTCGTCGGCAAAGGAGGTAAAAATATCGCTTTCCTCGTTACCTGGAACAATGCCGATAATCTCGCCTTTGTTAAGTACGGCGGCACAGTTATAAAGCTTTCCGAGGTAAAGTAACGGCAGACCGACAATAACGGTGATGTCTTTATTCGCGGTAGCCTCTTTAATCTTTAAAAGGGCATCTATAGAGCCTTTTAAAAGAGTATCGTTATAAAAAAGCGCACCGCAGGAAGCACCGCTTAAACAAAGCTCGGGTAAAGCTAAAAGTTTTACACCGTCTTTTTCGGCAATGTCAATAAGGCTTAGTATTTCGGCTACGTTAGATACGGTATCGGCAACGGTGGTATTAATTCTACCTGCGCCGACCTTAATAAATCCGTCTTTCATAACTTTCCCCTTCTTTTTACATATTAACTATATTTTAAAACCGCTTTACTATAAAGTCAAGCCAATATATTAAAACAATCTTGCAAATAAACTGTTATTATATTATACTATATATTTATGAAATATCAAAGAAAATAATTAAAGGTGTAAGATAATGAACAAAAACAATATTAAAGGAAGTCTGGTACTGCTTCTTGCGGCGGTAATCTGGGGATTTACCTTTGTGGCTCAGGATATGGTAAATGAGGCTGGGGTAGAGCCCTTTACCCTTAATGCAATCCGTTCCTACATAGGCTGTTTTTTCCTTATTCCTGTTACCGCTTTTTTGTCTAAAAAGAAAGGAATAACCCTTATTCCAAGTCAGAAAAAAGACCGTAAAAAACTAATTATAGCGGGAATAGTTTGCGGTACCTGTCTTTGCGTTGCCGCTAATCTTCAGCAGTTCGGTATAGCCGCCTATCCTGCCGGCGTTGCAGTCAGCGCAAGAGCAGGCTTTCTTACGGCAATGTATATTCTGATGGTGCCGATTTTTGGGATATTTATGAAAAAATCCCCAGAAATTACCGTTTGGATAGGTGTGGCCGTGGCTGTTGTCGGTCTTTATCTCCTTTGCTTCTCTGATAAAATAAGCGGTATATATTTCGGCGATGTTGTAATGCTTCTTTGCGCCGTGGCTTTTTCCATGCATATAATATTCGTTGATAAATTTTTGGAAAAATCTGTTGACGGCGTAAAGCTTTCCTGTGTGCAGTTTTTTGTTTGCGCAACCCTTTCTACAATACTTATGTTTGTTTTTGAAAAACCCGATATAAATAATATTTTAGATGCGGCGCTTCCTATTCTGTTTGCAGGTATAATGAGTAGCGGAATCGCTTATACTTTGCAGATTATAGGACAGAACATATGTGAGAACCCCACCGTTGCCTCTATTTCGATGAGCTTTGAGTCGGTTTTCGGTGCTGTGGGCGGCGCAATCTTCGGCGATATTATGGATAACAGAGAAATAACCGGCTGTGTAATAATGTTTGCTGCCGTAATCCTCGCCCAACTTCCGTCCCCTTTTAAAAATAAAAGAGTATAAAAAAGCTGTGTGGCAGACCCACACAGCTTTTTAATTTATCTATCAAACAATTTTAAGGTAGAGTTATTTATAATTTCGGTATAAAATCCTCGAAAATAAAGGATTTAAAGGTATTATGACTTTCTATAATTTCTCTCTGTTTTTTAAAGGTCCAGCCGACCGGAAAGGCGCCAAGCAAAACGGATATTTTAAAGAAAAATCTGTTTTTAAAGGTGTGCTCGTAAGAAACAAAATGAGGTCGAGAAATAAAATTAAACAAAAGACAACCTGCAATTTGTTTATGTAAAGCATCACCCTTAAAAGCCGAGGCAAGCTGACCGCGGCAAACGTCATTGCGGTGTTTTCTGTACCAGAAAAGCACTTGAGGATAGAAGGATTGAATTAAATATTCGCCTTTGTAATTTTCTAAAATCTTATCGGCGGCGGTGCAAAGCTCTTTTGAATTCTTATCTACCTTGAACTCAATTAAAAGGGGTACTTGTGAGTTAATTACATTAAGACATTCTTCTAGAGTGGGAATTACCTCATCTGTCCCGAAAATACGTAATTTTTTAAGCTCAGAGAGGGTGATTTTGCAAATTTTCTTATCAATACCGCAAGCGCGACGAAGGTCGTCGTCATGAAAAACTACAACGGCACCGTCTTTTGTCAAATGAATATCGTTTTCTATGGCATAACCCATTTCTACCGCCGCTTTAAAGGCGGAAAGAGAATTTTCGGGTATGCCTTTTTCATTGTTGTGAAGACCTCGATGGGCAATACAGCGGCCCTTTATAAGATTTAAGTCGGGGTGTTTTTTGATGGAGGGAAAAATAAGAAACAGCAAAACCGCAAGAATAACGGCAAAAGCGATAATAAAAGGCATACTAATCCTCCACGTCAAAACTTTCCAAAAGGTCTTTTTTTGGTACGGGCTTTGAATCACCGTGCTTTACAAAAAGCATGGTAACAAAGGAAAGGGCGGCAAATATAACGGCGTAGGGGAAAAGGGCTCTGTATCCAAAGCCTAACTTGTCTATAATAAAGCCGGAAAGAAGCGGAGTCGTAATCTGAGCCGCCATAGAAAAGGTGTAATAAATACCGGTGTATTTACCTACGTCTGCGCCGCTGCTCATTTCTACGACCATAGGGAAAGAGTTAACGTTGATAGCCGCCCAAGCAACGCCGATAGTACCTAGTATAACGTACATAAGGGGTGTCTGCTTTGTGACGAAAATTGCGGCGAATAAACAGGCGGTCATTAAAGCAACACCGATTAAAACAGTGCTTTTTCTACCCACCTTTGAGGAAAGCATACCAAGGGGTACAAAGGCTATAATAGCCGTTATGGTGGCAGTTAAAAGATAGCCGGAGGAGGTTCCTAAATCTACTTTCCAGATATTTACACAGTATCTTGAAAAGGCGGTCGTAACCGAGTTATAGGACATAAACCAGAAAAGGACCGAAAGAAGAATAAATATAAGGCTTTTGCGCACGTCCCTGGTCAGCTTTTTGCCCTTGTTTTCATCGGATTCTACTTCGTCTTTAATGTTGGTTTCTTTTAAAATTTTGTTTTCATTAAGGGTAAATACCATTATGAGAACGCTTATAAGCATAAAGGCGGCGATAACAATAAAAACGGGCATAAAGGACTGTCCCGAGCTGTAGACGCTCTCGCCCTGTTCGTTTTTCTCGCTTTTAAGCATAAACATCATAACGACGGTTGCAAAAATACCGCCGATATAACCTACTAAATTTATAATTGCGTTTGCTTTGCTGCGTAAAGGCTTTTCGGTAACATCGGGCATATAGGCAACGGCAGGTGTCCTGTAAATACCCATAGTAATAAGAAGTAGCATAAGGGTGATGAAAAATCCCCAGAAATTCACGGCTTTATGGAAAAGACCCGAGAGAATAAGCAAAGCCGTTGAAGCAAAGGTGCCGTAAAGAATATAAGGCGTTCTTTTGCCAAGACCAGTTCTTGTTCTGTCTGATAATGCGCCGAAAAGGGGCAACATAAATACGGCGAGAATATTATCAGCCGCCATAATTATGTTAGTTTCAAAGGTATTTAGTTTAAAGGTAAATTCAAGTATATATGGAACAACCTGGTCATAAAATTGCCAGAAAGCAAGAATGGACATAAAGGCAAAGCCTATAAGAATCGTCCGTTTGTAATTAAGCTTCATACCGTCACCTCATTCAATTTTTACGGATAGATTATACCATATATTAAAAAAATCTTCAATATAATGTTGACACACAGCAAACGAATAGTTATAATAAAAGCACAACATTTGAATGATTGTTCAAATGATAAAAGGAGAGTTTGCTATGATAGTGCTTCCTGCCTGTGAATTTATGCATGTTCATAAAGATATTGTGTCCGAAGTAAACGCGGCTATGCCAAAAGAAGAAGAACTTTACGCTCTTGCCGACCTTTATAAAATTTTCGGCGATTCTACAAGGATAAAAATACTTTATGTTTTAAGCAAAAGCGAAATGTGTGTTTGCGATATTGCGTCTATTTTAGGGATGACGATATCGGCTATTTCCCATCAGCTTAAAATTTTAAAACAAGCCCGTCTCGTTAAATTCAGAAAAGATGGCAAAGTGGTGTTTTACAGCCTTGCCGACGACCACGTAACAACTATTATTAATAACGGTATGGAACATATCGAGGAATAGGAGAATTCTTATGAAAAAAACTTATACCTTAACCGAGCTTGACTGCGCTCATTGCGCCGCAAAAATGGAAAGCGAAATCGAAAAAATAAAAGGGGTTTTGTCGGTAAATATTAATTTTATTGCCCAAAAGCTTACCGTTGAAGCCGAGGAAAAGGATTTCAACCAAATAATAGCTTTAGCCAAAGAGGCTATTAAGAAAATAGAACCCGACTGTGAGATAGAATCTTAAAGGAAGAATAAAATGAAGCGAAAACAAAAACGTATTTTACTGCGTATAATTGCCTCGGCAATACTTCTTTGTTTCGCCCTGGTTCTCTCTAAGGCTGTTAAAATTAATGAAACCGTAGTTAACGCCCTTTACCTTGCGGCTTATATAACCATAGGCTATGACGTTATAATAAAAGCGGCGCTTTCCCTTAGACACAGACGTCTTTTAGACGAAAATTTTCTTATGTCAGTAGCTTCTGTCGGGGCGGTGGCGCTGGGGGAATTTACAGAAAGCGTTTCCGTTATGCTGTTTTATCAAATAGGCGAATTTTTTCAGTCGTATGCAGTAGGCAAAAGTCGAAAAAGTATAGCCAAGCTTATGAATATCCGCCCCGATACCGCCCGTGTTATACGAGAAAACGGTACTTTACTTGTCTTGCCTGACGAAGTTATTGTGGGGGATATAATAGAGGTTTTAAAGGGCGAAAAAATAGCCCTTGACGGCGTTTGTGTTTCGGGAAATTCTATGCTTGATACCTCGGCTTTGACGGGAGAGTCACTACCCAGAGAGGTAATTACCGGAAATGAAGTATTTGCCGGCTGTATAAATATGGGTGACGTTATAAAAATACGGGTAACTAAGCCCTTTGAAGACTCCTCGGTGGTTAAGATTTTGAACCTTATTGAAAACGCCACGGCTAACAAGGCAAAAAGCGAAAAATTTATAACAAAGTTTTCTAGATGGTATACCCCGACCGTAACTGTTTTGGCTTTGCTTTTGGCGGTTATACCTCAGTTTTTTACCGATAATCCGTTAGAATGGCTTAAAAGAGCGCTTATTTTTCTTGTTATTTCCTGCCCCTGCGCCCTTGTGATATCGGTGCCTCTTTCCTTTTTTGGAGGTATAGGCGCCGCGTCAAAACGGGGAGTTCTTGTAAAAGGGACAGGCTATCTTGAAACATTATCAGAGTGTGATACCATCGTTTTTGATAAAACTGGAACCCTTACAAAAGGAAGCTTTTCGGTTTTTTCTGTAAACAGCGACAAAATACCCAAGGAAGCCTTACTGGCAATATGCGCCTCTATTGAAAATTACAGTAACCATCCTATCGCCCGTTCTATAGTAACGGCAGCAGGAGAAGATTATAAAAAATATCTGGTTGACGATATTAAAGAAATTTCGGGAATGGGTATAAGCGGTAAAATAAACGGACACAGAATTTTTATCGGAAATTCTTTTATGATGAATAAACTGGGGATTTACTGTGAAAACAGTGATGCTTTAACCGTTCATATCGCTTTTGGCAAGGAATATGCCGGTAATATAGTTTTAGCCGACGAAATAAAGGAAGAAACTAAAGAAGCGATAGAGTCCCTTAAAGAGATAGGTATAAAGGAAACTTATATGCTGACAGGGGACATAGAGAAAATTGCCCAAAATATTGCAGAGCAAATCGGTATAGATAAAGTGTATAGTGGGCTTTTGCCTCAGGATAAGGTTGATATATTCAAATCCGTAAAGGCAAATGGAAAAAAAGTTGCTTTCGTGGGCGACGGTATAAACGATGCGCCCGTTATAGCGCTTTCCGACGTAGGTATCGCTATGGGCAGTATGGGAAGCGATGCAGCTATAGAAGCGGCGGATATAGTGCTTATGGACGATAATCCCTTGAAAATCTGCGAGGCTGTAAAAATCGCAAAACGAACCAAAAAAATAGCAACACAAAATATAATTTTTGCCCTTGCTGTAAAGGCGGCTTTTCTTATAATGGGCGCCTGTGGTATTTCAGGTATGTTCGGCGCCGTTATTGCCGATGTGGGCGTATCTTTTGTGGCAATTCTTAACGCAATGCGAACCTTAAAATAGAGATTGGGAAAACCAATCTCTATTTTTTATGGAAGTATTTGCACAGAAGAAAAAGCCGTAATTTTATTGACAATATATGTATAAATATATATAATAAAGTTATATTGTGAGTTATTATGCGAAAAGGAGCCGAATATGAAAAAGACAAAAAAATGTCTTAGTATATTGCTTGTTATATTAATATTAGCCTCGGCGTGTATTATAATGCCTATCAGTGTTTCTGCCCTTTCTAACCGTAGCGGATATATAACCGATAATGAAGTAAATATCCGTAAGGGTCCTGCCACCTCTTACGAAAGTCTTGGAAAACTAGGACTTAATACTCCTCTTGAAATTTCCGGTGTAGGCTTTAACGGAACCAACAAAACTATATGGTATAAGGTTACGGCAACCACCTCCGGCGGCACTATAGACGGCTACGTACATAGTGATTACGTTAAGGTTACGGGAAGCGATAAGGTTGTTCCCGCCGTTATGACGAGGGCAAGTTCTGTTTTTTCTCATGCGGGTGACTGGAATCCTAAGCTCTGCGCAGCCCCTGTAGGTATGGAGCTTACGGTTATCGGTGAAGAACTTGATTATGACGGTGATAAGTGGTATCAGGTTTACGCTACCGTAAGCGGAGAACGTGTTGACGGTTATGTTTATGCTCCGTGTCTAAGGCTTGAGCCCACTTATACCGAGGATGCTGAATTTGAAAAATATCTGACTTCTCAGGGTTTTCCCGAAAGCTATAAAGTAAAGCTTCGTCAGATGCACGCCCTTTATCCTAACTGGAAATTCGTCGCAAATCACTTGGGACTTACCTGGGATGCGGCGGTAACAGGCGAAACCCGATTAGGCGTAAATACCGTTCATTCATCGGCGCCGGATGCCTGGAAGACAATGAGAGACGGCGCGTATGATTGGGTTAAAAATGAATGTATCGTAGTTGATTCGGGCGGCTGGGTTACGGCTCATGAGAATGTTGTAAGGTACTATCTTGACCCCCGTAATTTCCTGAACACCGAGGACGTTTTTCAGTTTATTTCTATGAGATACGACCCTGCCCTTAATACTAAAGAGAAATTACAGCTAGTGCTGAATAACACTTTTATGGAGGGTAAAATGCCTGAGGGTGAGGCTTACGAGACCTATGCCGATGCGCTGATGGATGCGGCAAAAGGCTCGGGAGTAAGTCCTATAGCGCTTGCTTCTATGATTTTAGTTGAGCAAGGTAATAACGGAAGCGGCGGATGTATTTCAAATAGCAGCGGATATTATAATTTTTATAATATTAACGCTTATGCAAATAACGGTCTTTCTGCTGTTCAAAACGGCATAAATTACGCTATAAGCAAAAACTGGAATACCCGTTCAAAAGCAATAGTTGAGGGCGCAAAATTTTATTCGGATTCCTATTTTGAAAGAGGTCAGGATACACTTTATTATAAAAAATTCCACGTAACCTCAACGCCGTATTTTTCATGGCAGTATATGACCAATATTCAGGGTGCCTACGGCGAAGCTTCTAAAACTGCAAAAAGCTATGCCAATACGTTATCTGAGGAGCTTATATTTAAAATTCCTGTTTATAAAGAAATGCCCGAAACATTAGCACCATATCCGACAACGACGGGTAACAATAACTGTTATCTCGAAGCTCTTTCAATAGAAGGACAGAAGCTAACCCCGACCTTTAACCGTTATACTAATAATTATGAGGCCATAGTAGATGGCGAAACCTCAAAAATAAAGGTCAATGCAGTCAAATCCGATGGGGCGGCAACCCTTACGGGCGGAGGCGAAATACCTCTTGATGTAGGTGTTAATAACATTAAGATTACGGTTAAAAGTTCAAGCGGAATTGTAAACACATATACCCTTTCTGTTTTCCGTGAAGAGCCGATTAAACCCGTTGACCCTGTTTTAAAAAGTGGAGCCTACAAAATTTCGGATACGGTTATTTGTGGAATTCCTTTAAATACGACAAAGACAGTTCTTGCCTCTAATATTAAAGTTGACGGAGGCACCTTCGTTTTAGAGGATGGGGACACCGTTAAAACAGGCGACAAGCTTAAGGTTTATGACGGAGAAGGACAGTTGAGATACACCTACACTTTAGCGGTTACCTTTGACGTAAACGGTGACGGCAAATGCTCGCTTATCGACCTTTCGCTTATAAAAAGAGACCTGCTAAAAACGGAAACCTTACAGGGCGAAAAGGCTATGGCTGCCGATATTAATGAGGACGGCGGAGTTTCCTTGATAGACTTATCTCGCGTTAAAAGAAAACTTCTTAAACTAGAATAAAGGGGATAATAAAATGAAAAGAGTCTTTAAAAAGCTAACGGTAATACTGGCGGCATGCTTGCTTATTGCGAGTATGTTTAATATGCCTATATTTGCCGATGCCGGAACCACCTCTATAACTCTTTCCACAAGTACGCTAAAGAAGGGGGAAACCCTTACCATTACAGCCACCTTTACTTTAAATCAGGCAAATGTAGTAGAGGGAGAGCTTAAATACGACAGCACTAAGCTTAAATTTATAAATGCCACTCCTACAGACGATACCAACGGGAAAACGGCAGGTGTAGTTTATCTTGTAGCTGATGATTTAGCAAAAAGCCATTATTTCCGGATTAATTTTGAGGCTATTGCCGACGGAGATGCCGCTATTTCTGTTTCAGGCGCAACCGTTGTGGGAAACGAGGAAGAAAATCTGACGGCTTCAAGTAAAACGGTTAAAATTGGCAATGCGCAGAATAATCCTCCACAGGACACCACTAAAAATAAATCTGCGTCGCTGACCTCTATTACTGTGGCGAAGGGAACTCTGACCCCCGCCTTTAAGGAAGATATAACCGAATATACCGTAACCGTTCCTTATTCCCATACCGACGGTATCCTTACTTGTCAGTCACGTGACTCGAAAGCAAAGATTACGGTGGAGGGCAGCAGAGAATTAAAGGTGGGTCTTAATAAAAGAACTATTGTTGTTACCTCATCAAGCGGAGAAGTAAGACGTTATACCGTAACCTTTAACCGTCTTGACGAAAACGGTAACGACACTACCGCTGTAAACGGCGATTCTTTGAAGGTTACTGTTGATTCAAAGGACTTCTTTATTGCAAAGGCTGACGAAACCGTAGTGTTGCCTGAAGGCTTTACCGCCACTATCACTACCTACGGTGATGCACAGGTCCCTGCATATACCGATGCCGAAGGCAGAATCCTGCTTTTATATCTTGTTAACGAAGACCAGAGCGAAAAAGGCTTTTTCCTTTTAGAAAACGGTAAAGTTTCTGCCTTTTACTATATAGAATATGCCGATAAGCTGTATGTTTTAAATACCGGCGTAGCAGCGCCTGAAGGCTATTATAAATCCACCTTCAACCTTGGCGGAAGAGAAATTCCCTGTTATAAATATGTATCAGAGGCGTATAATGAGTATATCGTTCTTGCCGTAAATGAAGGTGAGGGTAAAGAGGTATATTACAGATACGATACAAAAGAGGGTACAATGCAGCGCTATCCCGAATTTTCAGATGGCAGTGTGGTGAATACCAATACGCCTGTCAGCGAAATTCCTTCCGAGAAGCGTATAGTAGGTATTGTACTGATTACCGTTTTTGCGCTGGGTCTTATCGCCCTCATAGTGCTTGTGATAATCAAAATATCACTAAGCGCTAAAAAGAGAAAAGAATCCAACGAGGAATATTATATAGACGATAATACCGATACACCTGATGAATTCTAAACTTTTATCTCCGAAAGAGCTTTCTTTCGGAGATTTTGTTTTATTCGCTTCTTGACAGTAAATGTAAATGGTGTTAAAATAATAAACAGTAGGTTACAATGGTGGCATAATGTGATTTTTGGCGAAACGTTTGCTGTCATTGACTTTATACTGGGGTAAAGATGCGGCCTCAGAGGAGCTTAAGAATTCCAAAATAAAACGCATTTAATATATAGGAGGAATTTAATATGCCGTACATTATTGGCGGCGTTGCCTCGGTAGTGCTTTGCATTATTGGCTTCTTTGTAGGTATGTCCTATAGAAGAAAGTCTGACGATAAGACCATTGGCTCTGCAAAAGATGAAGCAAAGCGTATACTAAGCGACGCTATGAAAACCGCCGAAACAAAGAAGAAAGAACTTCTTGTAGAGGCTAAGGACGAAGTTCTTCGTCTTCGTCAGGAAAATGATAGAGAACTGCGGGAACGCCGTGGTGATATTCAACGACAGGAGCACAGACTCCAGCAAAAAGAAGAGAACCTTGATAAGAAAATAGACAACCTTGAGCTAAAGGAGGAAAAACTGCAAAAGCGCGCTAAGGAAATCGATGAAAAGCTTGAAGAATGTGAGCGCATTAAAAAGAGCCAGTTAGAACTTCTTGAGCGTATTTCAGGCTTTTCCTGTGAACAGGCTAAGGAGCATTTGCTGTCTATGCTTGACGGTGAGCTTGAACATGAAAAGGCTGTTCGTATTATGGACTTTGAACAGCACACTAAGGATGAGGCTGACAAATTGGCTAAGGAGATTATCGGCCATGCTATTCAGCGTTGCGCTGCTGACCATTCGTCTGAAATGACGGTATCTGTCGTGGCACTTCCCAATGACGAAATGAAGGGTAGAATTATCGGTAGAGAGGGTAGAAATATCCGCGCTCTTGAAACTGCTACGGGCGTTGACCTTATTATTGACGATACTCCAGAAGCTATTACCCTTTCAAGCTTTGACCCCGTAAGACGCGAAATCGCAAGAATTACTCTTGAAAAATTAATTCTTGACGGCAGAATACATCCTGCCCGTATTGAAGAAACCGTTGCAAAGGCTACTGCTGAGGTTGAGTATGCTATTAAGCAGGAGGGTGAGCGCGCAATGATAGAAGCAGGCGTTCATAATCTTCATCCTGAGCTTATTAAGCTTCTCGGTAAGCTTCAGTACCGTACCAGCTACGGTCAGAACGTGCTTAATCATTCTATGGAGGTTTGCCATCTTTCCGGTCTTATTGCCGCTGAAATGGGCGCCGATGTTACTATGGCTAAGCGTGCCGGTCTTCTTCACGATATCGGCAAGGCACTTGACCATGAGCAAGAGGGCTCGCATATTCAGCTTGGTGTAGAAGCCGCTAAGAAATATAAGGAAAGCGAAGGCGTTATCCACGCTATTCACGCTCATCACGGTGAGGTGGAGGCTAAGACGGTTATTGCATGTATCGTTCAGGCTGCCGATGCTATTTCTGCCGCCCGTCCCGGTGCAAGAAGAGAAAACATAGAAAGCTACATTAAGCGTCTTGAAAAGTTAGAGGAAATCGCCAATTCCTTTAACGGTGTTGAAACCTCTTTTGCAATTCAGGCTGGTCGTGAAATAAGAATCGTAGTTAAACCCGAAATGATAAGCGATGACCAGATGGTGCTTATCGCTCACGATATTGCGGCTCGTATTGAAAATGAGCTTGAGTATCCAGGTCAGATTAAGGTTAACCTTATCAGAGAAAACCGCGTTATCGATTACGCAAAATAATTATTAAAGCCACTTTGATTTCAAAGTGGTTTTTTTAAATACTTGAAGTAACTATACTTATGTTATATAATAAAAACGGTGATTTGATGAAAAAAGTAATTATAGGTATGAGTGGCGGTGTTGATTCCTCTGTGGCGGCTTATTTGCTGAAAAAAGATGGCTATGAGGTAATCGGCGTAACCCTCTTGCTGTGTGATAGTGGCAAAGAAGATACTTTAGTAGCAAAAAATGTTTGTGACAAACTGGGTATTCGCCATATTGTAGCGGAGCGAAAGGAACTTTTTAAAACCGCTGTTATAATGGATTTCATACGGGCGTACGAAAACGGTGAAACTCCAAATCCCTGCGTTATTTGTAATGCAGAGGTTAAAATTGAAGAAATGCTGAAAATTGCCAATGAGCTTGGCGCCGATTATGTAGCAACGGGGCATTATTCCTCTATAGTCGTAAAAGACGGAAAACACCTTATAAAACGCCCTGCCGACTTATCTAAGGACCAGACCTATATGCTGTATAGATTAACCGAAAAACAGCTTTCCCGTGTACTTATGCCGTTATCGGATTACACTAAAGAGCAGGTAAGGGAAATTGCTAAAGAATTAGACCTTTCTTCTGCCGACCGTCCTGACAGTCAGGATATCTGCTTTATACCTGACGGAAACTATAAAGGCTTTATAGAAAACTTTACGGGCAAAAAATATCCCGAGGGCGATTTTGTGCTGACCGACGGAAAGGTTGTGGGCAAACATAAGGGTATAATCGGCTATACCGTAGGACAGCGTAAGGGACTTGGTATTGCTCTTGGCAAACCCGCTTTTGTTGTTTCTAAAAACAAGGATAAAAATGAAGTGGTTTTAAGCGATAATGAAGAACTGCTTTTCACCACTACCGTAAACCTTCATAGTGTTAATATTATCGGTATTAATAGTGACGATTTAATTATTCCTGTTACGGCAAAACTTCGTTACCGACATAAAGACAGTCCTGCCATTCTGACCCTTAAGGGTAATACTGCCACCCTTGAATTTAAAGAACCTCAGCGGGCGGCGGCTTCGGGACAGTCGGCGGTATTTTATCAAGATGACATTTTAATAGGCGGAGGTATTATAAAGTGAATGAAAGTACTTTAAAAACTATAGAAGCTTTAAAGAAAAATAATATGAAACCCTTTTACGTGGAAACGAAGGAGGAGATAATTCCCTTAATAGAAAGCCTTATGGAAAAAGGCGATAAGGTCGCTTTTGGTGGAAGCGTTACCTTGAGCAGTATAGATGCCGTAGAATATATGAAAAATGGCGGCTTTTCTGTAATAGACCGCTATGAAGATGGTATTTCTCCGCAAGAGCGCAAAAAAAGATTCAGAGAAGCCTTTTTTGCCGATGTTTTCTTAACCTCATCTAATGCAATTACCACAAACGGCGACCTAGTTAACGTGGATGGAATAGGCAACAGAGTTGCGGCAATGATATACGGACCTGACAGCGTTATTGTAGTGGCTTGTGAGAATAAGATAACCGACAGCATTGAGGATGCCTTTGACCGTATTAAAAAAATTGCCGCCCCTAAAAACTGTCAGCGTCTTGGAATGGAAACCTACTGCTTTGCTAAGGGCGAATGTATGGGATTGATGGAGGAAAATCACTCTATAACGAGTGGCTGTGGTAGCGAAAACCGAATTTGCTGTGACTATACGATTTTGTCGAAACAACGTGCGAAGGACAGAATTAAGGTTATTATCTGTAAAGAGAATCTGGGTTATTAAAAAGATTTTAAAAGCATATCCTTACTTTAGGGGGTATGCTTTTATGTTAAAGATTTTATGTTTTATACTTAGCTTTTTGCTTATATTTTCTATGCCGGTGTCGGCTGAAACTGAAGGGGAAGGGAAAAATGACGCGCTGTCTTTATCAGCTGCTTCTGCCGTGCTTATAGACGCAAAAAGCGGCAAGGTGCTTTATGAGGCAGATGCCGATGTTAAAAGTCCGCCTGCCTCGATAACGAAGGTTATGTCATTAATACTTATCTTTGAGGCAATAGAAAACGGTCAGTTTTCTTTTGATACGGTGCTTACCTGCTCCGAAACCGCCGCTGCCCTTGGCGGCAGTCAGATTTGGCTTGAGCCGGGGGAAACAATGAGCGTTCACGACCTTTTAAAAGCTGTAGCTGTGGTTTCAGCAAATGACGCAACGGTTCTTCTGGCTGAGGCTGTGGCAGGGAGTGAAGAAAGCTTTGTTGCCCTTATGAATGAAAAGGCAAAGGCGCTTGGTATGAATAATACGAATTTTGAAAACAGTACCGGTCTTGACAGCGAAAATCACTATAGCAGTGCCTATGACGTTGCCGTTATGTCGGCAGAACTGTTAAAACATAAAAAAATTACGGAATATTCTACAATTTGGATGGATTCTTTGAGAAACGGGGAATCCGAGCTTGTTAACACTAATAGACTCGTAAAGTTTTACGAGGGCTGTACGGGACTAAAAACGGGAACAACCTCAAAGGCGGGGTACTGTCTTTCTGCCTCAGCCGAACGTGACGGACTTTCCCTTATAGCCGTAGTTATGAGTGCGCCATCAAGTAATGATAGATTTTCCTCTGCCCAAAAGCTTTTAAATTTTGGTTTTGCAAATTATAAAAATATAGAAATAAAACCCGACCAAACGGAAAAAATGTATACAGAGGTAAAAAAGGGAACTAAAAAAAAGGTAGAGCTTGAGGCTGTTGGCAATATCAGTGCGCTTGTTAAAAAAAGCGTAAAGGGAGAAGTAGAAATGCAGGCTGTTTATCCTGAGACTCTCACTGCTCCTCTTAAAAAAGGCAGTAAGGTAGGTGAGATTGTCTATACCTTGAACGGTGAACAGCTCGGCACTATACCTATTACACTAAAAGAAGACATATCGAAACTAACGGTTTTTTCCGCCTTTAAAGGTCTGCTTTTAAGTTTATTTACCTTATAATGAATATTTTGTGTAAAATTTATAAATTTAGGTAATTTTCTATTGAAAATCAGCTTAATTTATAGTACAATAAATACAATATAACAAGGGAGTTTTTGAGTTGGCGTTAAGTTTTAGTTATAAGTATGCGAAAGATTTTTTAGATGAGGGTGAAATTAAGACCTTAATTCCTGAAGTTTTTTCGGCTCACGATACCTTAAACAATAAAAGCGGTTTAGGAAACACCTTTTTAGGTTGGATGAATCTTCCTACCGATTACGATAAAGAAGAATTTCAGAGAATTAAAAAAGCCGCAAAAAAAATTAAAGAAGATACCGATGTTTTAATAGTTATCGGTATTGGCGGAAGCTACCTTGGTGCTCGTGCGGCTATTGAATTTTTAAAGGGACCTTTCTATAATAGCGTTAAAGAAAATACACCTGAAATTTATTTTGCAGGTAATTCTATAAGCGGTTCTTATCTTAATGATATACTTTCTCTTTGTGAAAATAAAAGAGTTTCTCTTAATATCATAAGCAAAAGCGGAACGACTACTGAACCCGCTGTCGCTTTCAGAGTGCTTAGAAAATATCTTGAGGAAAGATACGGCGAAAAGGAAGCGGCAAAAAGAATTTACTGCACTACCGACCGCGCAAGAGGTACCCTGAAAGCGCTTGCTGACCAAAAAGGCTACGAATGCTTCGTAGTGCCTGATGATGTTGGCGGTCGTTTCTCGGTGCTTACGGCGGTAGGTCTTTTGCCTATAGCTGCTGCCGGCGCTGATATCGACGCGCTGATGAAAGGCGCAAGAGAGGCTTCTGAAGATTACAATATTAAAGATTTCGATAAAAATCCTTGCTATCAGTATTCTGCTGTAAGAAATGCTTTTTACCGTAGTGGTAAATCGGTAGAAATGCTTGTCAGCTATGAGCCTCGCTTTACTATGATGGCTGAATGGTTTAAACAGCTTTTCGGCGAGAGTGAGGGTAAGGAAAATAAAGGTATTTTACCTGCATCGGTAATTTTCTCTACCGACCTTCATTCTATGGGTCAATATATTCAGGACGGAAGCAGAATTCTTTTCGAAACCGTTGTTACTATTGATAAAGCCGGTAAAGACCTTGTTATTGAGGAAGAGGAAAACGACGGTGACGGTCTTAACTTCTTAAAGGGTAAGACTATGTCTTTTGTAAATAAAAAAGCCTTTGAGGGTACTGTGCTTGCTCATACCGACGGCGGCGCACCAAACCTTGTTATAAATATAGATAACACAGATGAAGAAAACCTGGGAAGACTTATTTACTTCTTTGAAAAGGCTTGCGCAATTTCCGGTTATGTATTAGGGGTTAATCCCTTTGACCAACCCGGTGTTGAAGCTTATAAGAAAAATATGTTTGCACTTCTGGGCAAACCCGGTTATGAGGAAGAAAAAGCCAAGCTTGAGGCTAGACTTTCTTAAATAAAATATCCGCTTTAAGCGGTGAATATAAAAAAGGAGCTGGTAAATATGGTAAAAATCATTATTGGAAAAAAGGGTTCCGGCAAAACCAAAAAATTGATGGATGTTGTGAACGCCGCTGCAGAACAGAGCAAGGGTTGTGTTGTCTGTTTTGAGCAGGGCGATACCTTAAAATTTAACATCACTCATAAGGTTAGACTTATAGATGCCGACCATTACGGTATCAGCGGCTTTAATGCTTATTACGGAATGATTTGCGGCGTATGCGCCGGTAATTACGACGTTACAAATATCTTCGGTGATGCAACACTTCGCATCGGTTCTCGCGATTATGGCGAATTAGCTGATTTTCTTGCTAAGGTTGACGCTCTTTCTAAAGAAACCGGAATCGAGTTCTTCTTTACCGTTTCTGCAAATGAAGATGAACTGCCAGATGAAGTTCTCGCTTATGTAGAAAAATAGTCAAAAAAGTGGCTGTCAGTTTTTTGTTGACAGCCTTTTTTGCTTGATTTTACTTTTAAAATTTGTTAAGATAAAAGAAAAAAACAGAGGTCTTGTAAAAAAATGAAAAGAATTCTTTGCTTTATTCTTACGATTTGTGTTTTATGTTCTTTTGCCGGTTGTTTTCAGCAAAATAAAAATGAAACACAAGAGATAGAAGTTACGGCAGAAATGACAAAAAAAGAAAAGGAAGTAGCCGATACTTTAAAAGCGGTATACGGCGGTTTCCCCTTGGGAGTTGTAGAGAGCTATATTCTGGAGGGCACTAAGGAAACAGCCGACGCTGTATTAAATGAAGCTTCTGACTTTAGAAATCTTAGTGTTGATAATATTATCGTTAAGGAAATTTGCCCTTATGATAGCGGTAAAATGTATGCCGTAGGGGTTCTTTACACAAATGATATTGCCGTTAATGATGTTATTGTTGTTATAGGCGGAAAAATCGTTTTTCAGCCGTTATACAGTGATAGTGAGCAGGGAAATATTATTGATACTGTTGACGGAATGAAGAAAAAAACACAAGCTTGTTTTAATGCTATCAATGATAAGTTTAATGTATTAGAAATTGTCAGCACGCCTCTTAGCGCCAGAGACGAAATTTATATCCTTAAAAATCAACAGGGAGAAAGACTTGCTTTACCCTCTGAGCAATTTGATTAAAGCCACTATGTGTGAGGAGAAAGAATAGCCGAAATTCTAAATTTAGAATATTACTAAATTAAAATAAACAGCACCCGAAGAGCAATCTTTTCGGGTGCTGTTTATAATTAACCTTCTCGCTGTTTGTTTAGCGCATCAATACAGTTGTTGCAAACAAGTTTATCACCGTGACTTACAAGACCGTCCTTGTTGCCGCAAAGGGCACAAGCGGGATTGTATTTTTTCAAAACTATATGTCCTGCTTCATTGACATAAATTTCGAAACTGTCCACACCATCGGTGATATCCAGCATTTTGCGGAGCTCTCTTGGGATGACTAGTCTGCCAAGAGTATCTACCTGGCGCACAATTCCTGTAAAGTTCATCTTCATCGCATCCTCCTTGTTAATTATATATAGCCTGACAGGATAGGCTTATATTAAACTTTTCTATCCCACTCTGCCGTAATGGGCGATTAATAACCTGCAAAAAAAGCAGGTGGGTGCCAGCCAAACGGTTTTGTGCTTCCAACGTCCGAAGAAATCGGGAGGCCTGCATACCCGCCGTCCGAGCAACAGCCCCGATAATAAAAGTGTAGGGTTATAATAGCCACGGTCCGCGAACAGAGCAGGATATTAAATTCATTCGTCTTCTATCTCGTAAAAATCAGCAAGACGGTCAGAAAAAGCATCGGCAACAGTTTCATATTCGTCGTCATCTTCGATTTCGCTGTAGAAGAATTCACCGTCTTCCTCTTCTTCTTTAACTATTACGAGTTCTCCTGAATCATCAAGCATTTTCTGAGGGTCATCATACATAGGTAAGAGAGCAAGATAAGAACCGGTATCGGTGTCAAGTCTGTCAAGTACCTCAAAATTATATTCATTACCTTCCTCGTCGGTAAGATTGATAAGGTCAGGTGTATAATTTTCATTTTTAATGTTTTCGCTCATAACACAAATCTCCTTTATATGTTATATAATTATTTTAACCTTTTAAAGTGATTTAGTCAATAGTTTCTTTACATTAGTACGATTAAGTGTTATATTAGTCCTTGTGAGGTGTTTAATAAGATGATTAGGGCTGTTATATTTGACTTGGACGGAACACTGGTTAATACCTTAGAGGATATTGCCGGCGCGGTTAATTTCGTTCTTGAAAAGCGCAATTTCCCTGTTCATGAAACAAAAAAATATAAAACTTTTGTAGGCAACGGACATGAGGTTTTGATAAAACGTGCTCTGCCACCTGAATCTAAAGATAATTTTGAATTAGTTTCAGAACTAAAACAAGAATTTTTAGACCGTTATGGTGAGCATTACGCCGATAAATCACTGGCTTACAACGGTATAACTGAACTCTTAAAAGAACTTAAACGAATGAAAATAAAGGTAGCGGTTGTTACTAATAAGGCGCAGAAGATGACCAATTATATCATACCTAAATATTTTGGAAAAGGTATTTTTTCTGCAGTTATCGGTCAAAGAGATTCTGTTCCCGCAAAGCCTGAACCTCATATGCCATTTATGGCTATGTCGAAAATGAATGTTAATCCCGATGAATGTCTTTTTGTCGGAGATTCCTGCACTGATATGCAGGCGGGAACTAACAGCGGAAATGTTCCCGTTGGCGTTCTTTGGGGATTTAGAGAAAGAGAAGAGCTCGAAAAAAACGGCGCTAGATATATTGTGTCTTCACCCGGAGAAATTATAGATATTATAAGGGAAATTAATCAATGAGAAAATTTACCGTTACAAAAATAGCCTGTTATATCGGCTATTTCGTTCAGGCGATTGCTTGTTGCTTTTTACCGCTGCTTTTTGTGACTTTTCAAAGAACTTATGGATTTAGCTACGAACAGCTTGGCAGACTTACTTTTATCTGCTTTTTTACGCAGATTTTCGTAGATATTTTATCGGTAAAATTTACAAAGCGTTTTGGCTATAAAAAAATGGCTATAATAGCTCAGATTTTCGCTGCTGTCGGATTTCTTAGTATCGGCTTTTTGCCTGAAATTCTACCTGCTTACTCAGCACTCGCCATAGCGGTAGTTATATATTCTATCGGCAGTGGGCTTATAGAGGTTGTAATTTCCCCTATAATTGAATATTTGCCAACTGAGAATAAATCGGGGAATATGGCGTTGCTTCATTCATTTTTTTGTTGGGGTAACGTTTTTGTTGTAGTGGCCACAACACTTTTGCTTTATATTTTAGGGGAAAACGGTTGGGCAATTATTACGGCTTTGTGGTCGGTTATTCCTATTGTTACAATGTGCCTGTTTTTCTTCGCCCCCGTGGTTGAGCCTCAGCCTGATAAAAAGCATAGCGAAAAGGAACTTTTTTCATCCCCTGTATTTTATATAATGCTTTTGCTTATGGTTTTGTCGGGGGCCAGCGAAATTTCGGTATCAAACTGGATATCTGCTTTTGCTGAACAATCTCTTAAAATAACTAAAGTTACGGCAGATTTAGTAGGTCCTTGCCTTTTTGCTGTATTTATGGGAATAGGCAGGTTGCTTTTCTCCTTCTTTGGTGATAAAATAAAGATGAAAAAACTTTTAATGGTGCTGTCCTTTTTCACAGCAGTATTTTATATTGTGTTAAGCCTTTCTGAAAATCCGGTTTTATCCCTTGTTTCAAGCTCGCTAATCGGACTTTGTGTGTCGGTAATGTGGCCTGGGGTGTTGAGCCTTTCTTCGTCACTGTTCTCCTTTGGCACTACGGTTATGTTTGCTACACTTGCTATGTTCGGGGATATAGGCTGTTCCGTAGGCCCTTGGATAACGGGAATTATAGCTGACCAAAAAGGCTTAAATACGGCATTTTTTTACGGAAGTTTATTTCCTGTTTTAATGTTTATATTACTTGTATTTTTGAATAGGAGGAGCAAAGCAAAATGAAAAGAGAAAACTATATAAACTGGGACGAATATTTTATGGGGATAGCAATTCTTTCGGCTCAGCGCAGTAAAGACCCTTCAACTCAGGTTGGCGCTTGTATCGTTAGCAATGAAAACAAAATCTTGTCGGTGGGCTACAACGGTATGCCGAGAAACTGCGACGACGATATTTATCCTTGGGACAGAGAGGGTGAAGCTCTTAATACCAAGTATATGTTCGTGTGCCATGCTGAACTCAATGCCATACTTAATTATTCCGGTTCTAATCTTAGAGGAAGTAAGGTTTATGTAACCCTTTTTCCCTGTAATGAATGCGCGAAGGCGTTGATTCAAAGCGGTGTTTCGGAGGTAGTTTACTATTCTGACAAATATAGCGATTCGTTTTCTACCCTTGCGGCAAAGCGAATGTTTGAAAGCACAGGAATAAAAATGACCGCCTATAAGGAAAGCGGTAAAGAAATAAATATAAAACTCTAAAAGAAAAACGGTAGTCTGCTGACTACCGTTTAATTTTTATATAACCGTTGCACCGTCGAAATCAACCGGCAAGGGTATAACCTGCCAGTTAAGACCGGCTTCTTGTAATTTTTCTTTAAGCTTTGAGGAAAAGTCTTTTTCGGTAATAATAAGACAGGTAGGACCCGAACCGCTTATGCAAAAGGAAATCGCGCCAAGGTCAATAGCGATTTTTTTGACTGTCTCATAACCGTTAATAAGAGCTTTTCTGTAAGGCTGATGAAATTTATCAGCAAGAGCAAGGCTTACAAGCTTAACATTCCCGTCTTCAAGAGCCTTTAAAAGTACGGCAAGATGAGAAGTGTTAAAAACAGCGTCCTTTAATGAAATGTTGGCGGGAAGTACCTGACGGGCTTCTTTAGTAAGAATATGAAAATCAGGTACGAGAGCAATAAAGGAAAACCTGCTGTTTAAATTATAACTTACGGAATAAGGAACGCCGTCTGCCTCAAAGGAAGCCGTAAGACCACCGTATATGGCGGGGGATAAATTGTCGGGATGTCCCTCTATATCGTTGCAGATTTTGAGAATTTCGCCCTTATCTAAGGTATTACCCGTAAAGAAATTTGCGGCAACAGCCCCCGCAACGATAAGAGCAGCGCTGGACCCCAGCCCTCTGGAAACGGGAACCTTTATTTCGTCAAAGGAAATTCGGCAAGAGGGAACGTCTGTTTTTAAATATGTATAAACTGCCTTAAAAGCTATAAAAGCAAGATTATCCTCGTTTGCATACTCAGTCGCACAGCCCACGAAGGATAAAGGCTCTTTCGTCAGCTCAAAGGTTAAGGTATTATAAAGAGCGAAAGCACAGCCCACAGAGTCAAAACCGGGGCCGAGATTTGCCGTAGTTGCAGGAACTTTAACAGTGCATTTTACCACTTTTCTTCTGCCACCTTTTTCATTACAAAATCAGTAATCTCGTCTTTTTCTATTACACAGCTATGAAGTACGGGTTTGCTTTCAAGACCCGCAAGGTTTTTAGGAATGGGAACACCGGTAAGAGCGCGGATACGGTCCATAACTCTGAATTCATTATCTATATTATCTTCACCGAGAGCCGAAAGAACGGCAACGGGGAATTTATAGGGGGAAGCGGTAGAAAGAATTACGGTTTTACCTTCCTGAGGCTTAAGGTAATTGGCGGCAAAGGCAACAGCGGTATGAGTATCGCAGAGATAGCCGTTATCGTCATATACCTTTTTAATGGTTTTGAGGGTTTCTTCATCATTACAGTATGCGGCAACGAAGGTTTCCTGTAATTTTTCTAAAATATCGTCGCTTACCTTATAATATCCCTTTTCGTTAAGGTCCTTCATATAGGTGGCTACCTTCTCGGCGTCACCGTCAGATAAAAGATATAAAAGTCTCTCAAGGTTACTTGATACAAGAATATCCATAGAGGGAGAAATGGTTTTGAAAAATTCTCTCCTGCGGTCGTAAAGACCGGTGGTTATAAAATCGGTAAGAACATTGTTGGCGTTAGAAGCACAAATAAGCTTATTTACGGGAAGTCCCATACATTTTGCAAAGTAACCTGCAAGAATATCACCAAAATTACCGGTAGGAACAACAAAGTTAATCTTGTCGCCTACGTTTATTTCGCCCATTTTAACAAGAGAAGAATAGGCGGTGAAATAATAAACGACCTGAGGAACAAGACGGCCGATATTAATAGAGTTTGCGCTGGAAAGCTGAACAGAGGTTATGCCGCTTTTCTTAAAGGCGGCAAAGGCGTTTTTTACACCGGTCTGTGCATCATCAAAATTACCCTTAACGGCGCAAACACAAACGTTACTGCCTTCCTGAGTTACCATCTGAGCCTTCTGAACGGCGCTCACGCCGCCATCGGGATAAAATACTATAATTTTAATACCCTCAACGTCGTGGAAGCCTTCAAGGGCGGCTTTTCCGGTGTCACCGCTGGTAGCGGTAAGGATAACGGTGTCGTTTTCTTTGGAAAGCATCTTTCTGCCCTCGGTCATAAGACGAGGGAGCATAGAAAGGGCAACGTCTTTAAAGGCGCTTGTGGGACCTCTGAAAAGCTCTAAAACAAAGTCGTTACCAACCTTTACAGTAGGGGTAAGCTCATCGGTTTCAAATCTTCCCTTATAGGCTTTTTCGACCATATTCTTCATTTGTCCGGCGGAAAAATCGTCAAGCAATGCGCCGAGAATTTTTTCGGCAGTTTCCATAGCGGTCAGGTTTAAAACGCTCTTATAATCAAAATTCAACTTAGAAAAGTCGCTCAGCATATAAAGACCGCCGTCGTCGGCAATACCTTTAACTACAGCTTCAGCGCTGTTTACGAGTTCGTTATTGTTGCGGGTACTTTGATAAATCATTTTTTAATAGCTCCATTCGCTTTTAATATCTATAGTATAAACCTTTTAGGAAGTTTTTGCAATATTATCTTTTTCACCGCCGATTATATTAGCGGTAACTTTTTTCATAGTTTTTGAAAGGAAAATGCTGCTCAGAGTAAGGGAGAAAATTTCGGCAATAGGAAAAGCAAACCATACTAAAGTTACGTTCCCCGTAAGGGACAAAAGCCATGCAGACGGGATAAGCACTACGAGCTGTCGGCAAACTGATACGATAAGGCTGTGAACCGGATTGCCGATAGCCTGACAAACACTTCCCGCAATAATACAAAATCCCGCAAAGGAGAAGTGCAGAGCGATTATTCTGAAGGCGGGAGCGCCAAGATTCAGCATCTGCGCGTCGGCATTAAAGAAGGATAAAAGCAGGTGTGGTATGGTTTCAAAAAGGGTAAGACCAATAAGCATTATTGAAACGGCGCTTATGATGGAAAGTTTTATAGTCTTTTTTACTCTTTGCTCGTTTTTAGCGCCGTAGTTATAGGCTATAATGGGCACCATACCGTTGTTTAAGCCGAAAATTGGCATAAACACAAAGCTCTGAAGTTTAAAGTAAACGCCGAATACTGTAGTGGCAACCATAGTAAGACTGCCTAAAATCATATTAAGCAGGAAGGTCATAACCGAGCCGATAGACTGCATTACGATAGAGGGAAAGCCGATTTTGTATATGGCGGCAAGGGTTTTGAAATCGGGACGGATTATTCCTTTTATGCTTATTTTGATTTCTTTGTTATTCGTTATGTTAAGAACAATGGCAATAATAGCGGCAACAAACTGACCGATAACGGTAGCAATAGCGGCACCGCTTATTCCCATAGGCTTTATGGGACCAAGGCCGAAAATAAGAACAGGGTCTAAAATAATATTTATTATGGCGCCGATAAGCTGGGTAAGCATAGCAAGGGTGGTTTTGCCGGTGGACTGAAGCAGTCTTTCAAAACAAAACTGCATAAAAATTCCAAGAGATGCACAAAGACAAATGGTTGTGTAGGTAACACCGCTTTCTATAACTACAGCTATGTCGTAGTCGGAGGAAGAAAAATCCTGCAGCTCGAAAAATGTACGGGAGAAGAAAACGCCTATAACAGCAAAAAGCACAAAGGTGCAGATGTTAATAAAAATACCCGTATTTGCGGTGGTGTTAGCGGATTTATAGTTTTTTTCACCCAGACTTCTTGAAAGAATAGCGTTTATACCAACGGCAGTACCTGCGCCAAAGGCTATCATAAGATTTTGGAGTGGAAAAGAGAGAGAAACAGCGGTGAGCGCCTCCACGCCGAGACGGGAGACATAAATACTGTCAACAATATTATAAAGGGCTTGTACCAGCATTGATATCATCATGGGTACAGCCATACCGGCAAGTAATCTTCCTACAGGCATAACGCCCATTTTATTTTCTTTAATTGCACTCATAATAAAATCTATCACCTTATATTTAATACAACTTTAATATAACTTATATATAATAATAGATTTTATAGGTTACTGTCAAGGTTTTGTTGTTGACAAAACGGGGATTTATATTAAAATAGTAATATAAAATCAAAGAAGGTAAAAGATGAAAAAGTTTTTATGTATTTTGCTGATAGTTTTGGCCCTCTGCTCTGTTTTTTCGGGGTGTAATAACGAAACTCGGGACAGCAACAAAATAACTATTGTGGCTACGGTTTTTCCACCCTTTGATTTCGCAAGGGAAATTGTGGGGGATAAAGCCGAGGTTACTATGCTCATAAGACCGGGAAGCGAAAGCCACGGATTTGAGCCTACCCCGATGGATGTAAAAAAAGCCGAAGAATGCGATATCTTTATAATGCTGGGTGGCGTAAGCGAAAACTGGGCGGTGCGCTTGGCGGAAAACTCAAAAAATAGTGAGCGTATCGTTTTGACTTTAAATTCCACGGTTAATTTGCTTTGTACCCATGAGGAAGAAAACAGTCATGAGCATGATGAAGAATATGACGAGCATATATGGACCTCTCCCCTCAATGCAATTAAAATGAGTAAGGCTATATGTGATGCTCTTTGCCGGAAAGACCCTGAAAATGCTGATTATTATAAGGGTAATTTTGAAAACTATAAGGAAAAGCTTATAAATCTTGACAGCGAATTCAAAAAGGTTTCGGAAAATAAAAATAATAAAACTATAGTTTTCGGTGACAGATTTCCTTTTCGCTATCTTTTTAGCGAATATTCTTTGTCCTATCGTGCCGCATTCCCCGGTTGCGCCGAACAAACCGAGCCGGATATAAATACGGTAGTAGGTCTTATTGAGTTGATTAAATACGAAAACATAACCACCGTTTTTTATACCGAGTTCTCAAACGGAAAAACTGCAGATATGCTTTGCAAAGAAACGGGGGCAAAAAAAGAACTACTCCATTCTTGCCATAATATTACAAAGGCGGAGTGGGATAGCAAGGAAACCTATATTTCTCTTATGAGCAGGAATCTTGAGGCTATTAAAAAAGCGGTACAATAGCAAAAAAAGTCTTTAAAATAACAAGAAATATCTTTAAAAAAGAGTTTACTTTTAGGGCGGTTTTTGATACAATTAAATAAAGTAAATAGATTTTTTTAGGTGATAATTATGAAAAAGAATGTTGCAGTTATCGGTTATGGTGGTCAGGGTGCCTGGCATTGTACCCAGATTTTAAAAAGCGATGTTGTAAACCTTGTTGGTATTTACGATATCCGTGAAATAAGAAGAAGCGCCGCCAAAGATAACGGTATTTTTGTTTACGAATCCAACGATGCTATCTTAAAGGACAGTAACGTTGATATTGTAGTTATTGCTATTCCTAATGATGACCATCTTGAATGGGTAATCAAAGCTCTTGAGGCAGGTAAAAACGTTATTTGCGAAAAGCCGGTTGAAATGAGTGTTGAAGCACTTGACAAAATGATAAACACCGCTAATAAGTCGGGTAAGCTTTTCAGCGTTCATCAGAACAGACGCTGGGATGTAGACTTCCTTGCTATGAAGCAGTTAAGCGATAGCGGTGAAATCGGTAAAATAATTAATATAGAATCCCGTGTTCACGGCTCTCGTGGAATTCCGTCTGACTGGAGATGCGAAAAGGCACACGGCGGCGGAATGATTCTTGACTGGGGTGTTCATCTTATTGACCAGCTTCTTCAGATATTTAAAACCGAAGAAATTGATACCGTATACTGTGAATGTACCCACATTACCAATAAAGAGGTTGACGACGGCTTTAAGCTCACTATGCGCTTTAAAACCGGAGAGCGCGCTTATGTTGAGGTTGGCACTTATAACTTTATCGCTCTGCCCAGATTCTATATGCAATGCGAAAAGGGCACTGCTCTTATTACCGATTGGCGTGAAAAGGCAAAGGTAGCTAAAATGAAGGCTTGGAATGAGAAAGAAGTTCTTCCCGTTCAGACTGCTGCCGGTATTACTAAAACAATGGCTCCCCGTGACGAGCTTACCCTTGATGAGTATGAAATTGAGCGCCCCGTAAGTGACGTTCATGATTACTACCGTAACTTTGTAAAAGCGGTTGACGGCGATGAAGAATCCCTTATTAAGCTAAGCGAGGTACGCAGAGTTATGAAGGTTATGGAAGCGGCTTTCCTTTCTGATGAAACCGCTACCGTCGTAAAATTTGATGAAGCTAAATAGTAAAATCTAAAATGTGAAATTCGCCGTCGGAATAACCGACGGCGTTTTTATATTCACCAAAACCTATTCGCCGTATTTGCTTATAACATTCTCCTATTCCTGCAAAAATAATGCAGATGGCAAGAACTATCATAAAGCTCACAAAAAAAGAGCGCCAAAAAACTTTAGAATTCCGTTTCATATTTATTCCTTTAAAGTGTATTAAGATAAGCTATAAGGGCATCTGCCGCAAACTCTGCCCCTGTCACTGCTTCCTCAAATGAATTAGCGTCAGTACCAACTTCAAGCAGTATAGAGCCTACCGATAGGTTTTGATTATATTTACTGTTTAAAAAACACATACTTCGGGCAAGACCGGGGTATAAAACCTCCATAGTCTGTTGATATTTTACGGCAAAAATCATATTTTGCTTCCAATTCTTGTGGTCGTCCATTTTTGCGCCGCAACCCATAACAAGCATAACCTGAGCCGCTTTTTTGCCGTTTATGGTAACAAGGGGCTTTGTTTTTGCACCGTTAGTGCCTATAGAATCGCGGTGCAGGTCGATTACTACCTTTATGGAAGGGTATTCTTTTAGATACTTTTCAACGGTAGTCTTGCTTCGGTTATAACTTCCGCTGTAGGAAGGATAATCGTGGGCGGTGCTGTCATTTATTGTTTTAATTCCTGCGTTGTTTAGTTTTTTGCTTATAACTTCTCCGATAGCTACGGTGTTTTTGGAATTATCGGTTGTTCGCGATAGGTCGGTATCGGTATAATAATCTCGGCTTTCGGGTAGGTAACACTCGGTAGCGTGGGTGTGAATTATAAGTACCTCTGGCTCTGCACATTTTTCTATATTAACAGGATTTTTAGCTGACAACAACTCTGATACGTTTAATGGCACATCGGTTTTGTTGTTAATATAAACTCGGTTATAGTAAGTGTTGCTGTTATAGGGACTTATGAATTTTGGGGTTACCGTTCCGATTTTATTGCCGTTAACCGCTACGGCTGAGGAATTTTCGGCAGTAATAGAATCTTTCGGAACCGATATAATATATTCGCTGACGGTATCCTTTGAAATGCTGAAAACCTCGGTTTTTCCCGATATATATAAAGCTCCCGCCAAAACGGCGCAAACACATAAAGTTGATGTTAAAATCAGACCCAAAAGTCCGCCTTTATCTTGCATATTTATCACCCTATAAAATATATGCAAAAGTTAAGGATTCTAGACTATTGACAGCAAAATCTGACGGTCGGTATCGGGCTGCAAAAAACAATTTACGGCGTTGGATATAACGGCACTTGCCCTGTCAATAAGCAAATCTATTTCACGGGGAGTAACTATCATAGGGGCTTTTTTACCCGTTTGACTGCAGTTTGATAAAACGGCTGCATCAAGGCAGGTGGGAACACCTATAGCAATTACGGGAATTCCGACAGTATTTTCACTTATTTCCTTTCTGTCGTTGCCGACGCCTGAACCGGGTGAAATACCGCTGTCGCAAATCTGAACCGTCGTGCCAAGTCTTTTTTCACTTGCGGCGGCAAAGGAGTCAATAATAATAAGGCATTCTGCACCACAGACGTTAATAACGCCCTTTAATATTTCTACCGTTTCTACGCCCGTCTGTCCTAGTACACCCGGCTGGATAACCGAAACGTTTTTAAGCTCAGTAAGTCCTGTTTGCACTTTTAAATAAGGGGATATGTGACGGGTTGCCAAAATTCTCTCGGCAACGGCAGGCCCCAAAGCATCAGGAGTTATATTGCGGTTACCAAGTCCCGCAACAAGAAAGTTGTTGTTTTTAAAGGAAAGTCTTTTAAGCTCGCTTATAAGTGTGTTTTCAAGCTCAATGTAGTCTCCGCCATGGTATAATAGGTCGGGGATATCGATATTTATATAATTTCCTATTGGCTTTTTTAAATTTCTGCTTCCGGTCTCGTTTGTGACTTTAATTCGGGTAACCGTCAAGATACCCTTTTTTTCTGTATCGGTTACAATACCCTCGTTTTCCCTGATTTCACTTTTAAGCTCAACGGCTAGGTCGCTTCTTCCTGTCATATAATACACTTCCTTTTTGTTATTGTTATCAAATATTATTTTTTTATTAAAAAAATGTTGATTTTTTGTTTCATAAGTGATATTATATCTTTGTTAATGCTTTAAAAGGAGGTGCCGAGTTTGCCTAATATCAAATCTGCTAAAAAAAGAGTTATTACAAGCACTGCTGCTTACGAGCGCAACAAAGCTTATCGCTCTGCATTAAAAACTGCTGTCAAAAAAGCCGACGCTGCTATTGCTGAAAATTCTGCTGACGCTGCTGCTGCAGTAAAGGTTGCAGTTAAGAAAATTGACCAGGCTACCGCTAAAGGTATTCTTCATAAGAATACCGCAGCCAGAAAGAAATCAAATCTTGTTTGCCGTCTTAACAAAATCGGCTAATTTGTTTCTTTTCTGACATCAGCTTAATATAAAACGGGACTTTAGTCCTAAAGTCCCGTTTGGCTGATATCATACAAAATTGTTTCGTCGCCTTTGGCGACTTATTTTTTGCCTAAAAAAGAAGATGCAAAGTGCATCTTCTTTTTTAATTATTATTTTATTTTACCGTAAAGGGGTAATGCGGCAGAGTCCTTTTTAGGTTCTCTTGCCTCAGTCTTTTCGGCAGTTTTAGGAGCAGGGTTATCGGGAGTGATAACGATATGACGTCTGTCACCTTCGCCTACCGAGTGGGAAGAAACCCCGTCAATTTCCTGAATAGCGGTATGAATAATTCTTCTTTCATAAGGATTCATAGGCTCAAGAGAACGGCTTCTACCGTTGCGAAGTACTTGAGAGGAAATCTTATTAGCAAGAGAAATAAGAGTTTTTTCTCTTCTTTCTCTGTAATTTCCTATATCTATAGAAATTTTGTAATAATCGCTTGCGCTGTTAGCGGCAAGGGAAGAAAGATACTGAATGGCATCTAAGGTTTCACCGCGTCTGCCGATACAAGCTCCTAAGCCTTCGCCTGTTAAAATAAGGAGAGCGCCGTTGTCACGAAGAACAACCTTTATCTTTATATCGATACAACCGAGAGCTGTAAGAATAGTTTTTAGATATGCTACAGCTTTTGCGGCGGGGGTGTCCTTATCAAGAGTGTCGGAGTCTACAGCATTTTGCGGCTCTTTGGTTTCCTCTTTGACGGTTTTTTCGGATTTCTTTTCAATCTTTCTTTCTGCTTTTGGAGCAGGGGTGCTTTCTTTTGCTTTTTTAGGCGCCTTGCTCTTAGCTTTCTTAGGCGCGGGGTCGGCGATTTCAGTATATACACGAACCTTAGCAGGAGAACCGCCGAACATACCTAAAACCTTTTTTTTAGGCTGAGAAATAACGTCAATGTCAAAATCTATATCTTCACCGAGCAGGGCAAAAAGTTCTGTTTTTGCCGCCTCGAGAGCTTCTTCAACTGTTTCGGCAGTGCCGATTGCTTCTTTAATCAAGAGAATGACCTCCTTAGAATTTCTTAAAGGGACTTGCTTTCAGAAAATTTCTTTTCTTCGGCGGATTTTTTAACTATGAGTTTTGCCTGCTCATTGGCAATAGCCTTTCTCGGACCGAAACATTCCTGAACAAAAATGTTGATAAAGGCACCGATAAAGCTTGAACATGCCCAATAAAAGCCCAGACCGGCAGGTGCGTTAAAAGAAATAACTAAAGACATAATGGGCATAGTGAGCATCATTCCCGCCATGCTGGGAGCGTCGGGATTGGTACGCTTCTGCTGAATCATGGAAAGAACGCTTGAGAACATAGCGGCGGCAAAGGAAAGGAAAGGAATAATCCAGAGCTTTAACTGTGCGCCGGTAAGTTTTGAAAAATTAAGGGTGAATTGGGGTTTTACGGTAAGGTCTAAACCGAGGAAATCAAAATCAATAGCCGAAATAGCTTCTTTGATATTGGCAAAAGCAGGATTTCCTGATACAGCCTGACCGATAACAGCAAGCTGTTTATAGCTTACTTTAGTGCCTTCGCCTAAAGCCTTAACCGAAGCGTCAATAGTAGCAGCATCGAGGTTGGCAATGTAGGTGAGTGGACTGGTAACAAGATAAAATACGCTCATTACGAGAAGAAGACGGATAAGCATAGGCAGACATCCGCCACCCATAGACATATTGCCTTCCTGATAAAACTTTTGCATAGCTTCGTTGTACTTTTGCTTGTCATCACCGTATTTTTTCTTAAGCTCATCGAGCTTTGGCTTCATCTTGAGCTGACTGATAGAAGCCTTCTGACTCTTAATACTAAGGGGAATAAGTACGATATTAATAGCAAGAGTAAAAAGGAATATAGCCCAAGCGTAACTTCCGTTAATAAGGGGAAGGTCCATAAAAAATCTCAATACGGGTGCAAAAAGGTAAGTGTTAATAAGTTCAAAAATTTTGGTCATATTTATACACCATCCGAAAGAGGATTATTTTTTAGTTTTAGGGGGCGGAACAGGGTCTACACCGCCCTTGCAAAATGGGTTGCATCTTAAAATTCTCCAAATAGAGAGAAGAATGCCCTTAAAAGCGCCGTGAATTTCAATTGCTTCTATAGCGTAAGCAGAACAGGTAGGATAAAAACGGCAACAGGGCGACTTCTTTAGCTTTGATAAATGTTTTTGATAAAAGCGTATCAAATTAATCAGAATTTTGTTCATTAAATTCCTTCCAAATACCCGCAGATATAAACTGTTCCTTCATAATATCGCCAAGAGTGGTGCTTTTAGAGGATAAAAGGCGAACGCGGGCAACAAAAACAAAGTCGTATCCGGATTTTAAATTCGGCAAATTTTGGCGAAAAGCGGCGCGAATAAGCCGTCTCGCACGGTTTCTTGAAACGGCGTTGCCTAGTTTTTTGCCGGTGGTAATGCCGATGTGAATATCGTCGGTACCGTTTCGTTTAAAGTAGGTTACAAAATAAGGAGAAACAATGCATTTACCCCTTGCGTATAACCGACGAAAGTCTTTGTTTAGCTTTAAAGTTTTAATTTTCATTTTCTTTTTCCTGAAATAGAAAAAGCCACAACAATGTGGCCTTTAGTAAGTCAGCTGCTTTCTGCCCTTTGCTCTGCGGCGGGCAAGTACCTTACGGCCGTTGGCAGTTGCCATTCTCTTTAAAAAGCCGTGCTCCTTCTTACGATGAAGCTTCTTAGGCTGATAAGTTCTTTTCATATACGGTTCCCTCCTTGTAACGAGATGCTAAACAGAATCTGGCTAGTGTAATCATAGCCTATCACTCTAAAATTATAGACTAAAGCAACCTAAAAGTCAACAAAAATTTTAATAATATAAAATAAAACCCTTCTGTGCCGACGAAAACAGAAGGGCAATATTCTCCTAAATTGCTTCGTGGATTTTCTTTACCGCCGAGGATTCTACAAGTAAATATACACCAAGGGGTGTAATAATGATTTCAGGAATCATATATGTTGCATTATAGGTTATTGAGTACCAGATGGCGCCCCAAAGGTCTGCAACTTCGCGCCATACCGTAACGCCGGTAATAAAATGGCACAGATATCTGAGAAAGCATACAAAAATAACACCGAGTACAGCGGCAAGAACCTTGTTTTTAATGGCTTTTTTGAAAATTCCCGAAAAACCCAGGACGGTATAAGCGATTATATAGTCAAAAAGAATTATAGCAACTGCCGCGCCCCACCATGTAGCATAGGATAGGTTGTTTGCACCAAACATAAGCTGAATTCCGCCGTATACGAGATTTGCGAGAATTCCCCATTTCAAATCAAAAAGAATGGCGATAAGACAAACAGGCACCATAGAGAAAAAGGTTACTGAACCGCCAAAAGGCATAGGTATACTGGGGATAATTTCACTGAGTACCGTTGACAGCGCTATGAAAATAGCGCAAACCGAAAGTTTTTTAAGATTACTGTTCATTTTTATCATTCCTTATTTTTACTTGAAAATAAAAAACAACCCCGCATATATTAAATGCGGGGCGCAAATCTAAGGCGTATTCTCCTACGTCGGCATTATCCGCATCAGGTTATGGGTCGAAACAATCGGTTTCCTCTCAGCCTGAGTCAATCAAGCTCCCCTATTTTTATTTTCAACTGTATTATACTACTCTTTTTCCTCGTTGTCAATGTCTTTTTCATCTTCAAAGGCGGAAAAATCAATATTAAAGCCGTTATATTTTTTATTCGTGTTTGGAATAAAGATATCTTTATTCTTGTCAAGTGAATCCAGCAAGGATTCGGTTTTTTCAAATTCGCCTATATGAGAGTAATTTTCTTTGAATTCTTCTTTACTCCACTTGTCAAGCAGGTCTTCTCCCTCGGGATATACTTCGTTTTCTTGCTTTTTGCGTTTTATAAGCAGACATACAATAATGTATATAAGAAGTACAGCGGCACTTCCAATAGAGATATAGATGCCTTCCTTTAATAACGGCGTGGTGTAGTCGAAACGAATTTCCGAGAGTCCTTCCGGAACAACTACAGCCATAAATCCAACATTGGCTTTTATAATTTCTGCTTTTTCGCCGTTAACGGTGGCGGTAAAGCCTTTGTCATAAGGCACTGAGAAGAAAACAAGCGAAGCTTTATCTCGGCTGACCGAGGCGCTGAATCCATTAGAATCTTTTGAAAAGCTTAGGGCGCTGCTTTCCTTTAAATGAGCCGAGTCTTTAGCCAAGGTTTCCTCGTCGGTAAATACCGAGGGAGAATAGTTTTCGCTTTCGGTTGACTGAGCGTTTTCCTGCTCGTTTGAAAACTCTGTGAAGGATTTCATATAAGAGGAATATTTAGCGGCATCATCGTCACTTAAAACTATAGCCTTAAGCATAATATTAGCTCTGTCAACATCGGAGTAGTTTTCCTTTAAATCCTTTTCGGTAATATAGAAATTGTAAGAAAAACCGTAGGGAATATAGTTCATATTTTCATATATATAATATCCACCCTCGGTATTAAGATAGCGGTAATAGGGCATAAGGGTTTTGCCATCTTCACCAACAAAGCTTTTACCGTCAACTCTGTTCAAGAGATATTTAACCGATAAAAGATTTCTTATGGAGGAATATTTAGTATCGGGACGGCTTGCAACGTCACGTTGAACACCGATAAAATCGTAAAACTCCATAATAGAGGGGGAAACTACCGAGTGAAAAGCGTTTATGGTCGGGTAATTTAGATACATACCCGTATTATCCACACAGTCGTATGTGTCAATACGGTAATCGTCTTCATCTGGTAAAATAACACTGCCTTCTATAAGACTGTCTATCATTACGCTTTTTTTATCATATGAATGTGAAGAACCTTGGTAAAGATATACCGTACCGTATCCTACAATGGTAAGGCATAGGAAGAAAAGGGTGGCTCTTTTAAAAATAAGCTGACTTTTATCACGTATTGCAATAAGAACTCTGCAGACAATAAGACAAGCTACAGAAATACCCACAGCTATGAGGAAACGGTATAAATAAATATTACTTTTTCCCGCTTCAGTATAAAGTCCGAAGACCAAATTGCCTTCAACCTCCTGCGGAAAGAGACCCACAGCAAGAGCAATGCCCAAGGTGATTGCAACGGTCCAGCCAAAGCCTTCACGCCATTTTATATCCTTGTCCTCCATAGTAACGGCGGTGGCAAGAGCCATCATAAGAACAGGCATATAAAACCATCGGGCGTAATAAGAGGAATTAAAGGCGTAAAAGGCGCTGTTTAAAATCGGGACTAAAGCCATAAAGGTACAGGTACATATAATTCTTTTCAGCCAGTGCTTTTTCTTGCTTATTAAGAAGCCTAATACACCGCTCATACTCATAAGTGGTAGCCAACCGCCGAGAGAAGACCATTTTACGTTGGCTCCGGGGAAGAAAACGGGACGGGCAGGGATATCGGGAGGGAAGAAGAAACATTCAATAATGTTAAGATAAATCTGTTCTTTTCCGTAAAGAATCCCCGACCAACCGGTTAAAAATTCGCTGATACGGTAGTTTCCCATAAGCATTGAAATCGATGGAAGAAGTATAAAGGCAGATAACAAAAGACCTAATACCGCCTCTAAAACAAGGGCTAGAAAACGTGAAAATTTGAACTTTATCGCGCCTGAAATTACCCGTATAAACCAGTAAATAATAGTGAAAATAACTATTCCGAAAAAGAAGAAATAGTTAGTAACAGCACAAAGGGCGACGCAAAGGGCAAATCCACCCCTGCGGTTTTCGGTTATTAAAAGCTCAAGGGATAAAAGTAAAAGGGGAAAAACGATAATAACTTCATGAAAGTGGTTGAAGAAAATATTGTAAATAGAAAATCCCGAAAAGGCGTAAAGCAAGGCACCGATTTTAGCCGAAAACGGAGTTCTTGTAAAGCGTCTTATATAAAGGTATGCCGTAAAAGCGGCACAGGCAAATTTGAGAATAAGTAGGGGCCCCATAAGATATGGAACAAGGCTGTTAGGAAAAGGCAGGGTAAGCCAGAAAAAAGGACTGCCTAAAAGATAAAAACTGTAGGAGCCTACAAAATTAGTTCCTAAATCGGTAAGCCAGCTCCAACCGAACTCGCCGTTTTTTATAGCGGCGTGGCACATTTTATAAAAGGGAATTTGCTGAACGTTAAAATCACCGAAAAAAATAAAATAACCCTCTGAAAAAAACATACAGGGGAGGAAAAAGGCGGCGGCTATAAGCAGGGCAGTAAAAAAGGTAGAAAAGCCCTGTTCTTTTTGTTTTTCAAGTACGTTTTTCTTTTCAAAAGAAAAAATCATTTGATAAATTCTCCTTGATACATATTCTATTGAATATTATAACAAACTCTGCTATAATATTCAATGATAAACTAAAATGAAGGCGAGAAAAAACGATGAAAAGCAATTATTATGCCGTACTTTCCCGAATGAAAAATATTTATAGATGGGGACTTATGAGAAATACCCGCAACGAATCCTTAAGCGAGCATTCTTTTGAGGTCGCAGTTATCGCCCACGCCCTTGCTGTTATTAATAATAAACGCCTTGGAGGGAATTTTAACGCCGAGCACTGTGCAACCGTTGCCCTTTTTCACGATACAAGCGAAATTATTACCGGTGATATGCCTACTCCCGTAAAATATTACAACATGGAAATAAGAGATGCCTATAAAAAAATTGAAAAAATCGCTGATGAAAAGCTCATTTCGATGCTTCCTGAGGATATGAAGGATGAATTTTTAGGTCTTTATAATCCTGATGAACAGACCGAGAAAATCGTCAAAGCTGCTGACAGAATAAGCGCTCTTATTAAATGTATAGAAGAAACCGAAATGGGCAATAAGGAATTTGCCGCTGCCAAAAAGAGCATAGAAAAATCGGTGAAGGAATTAAAAATGCCCGAAGTTGATATTTTCCTTAAAGAATTTATAGACGGCTTTAAATTGACACTGGACGAACAAAACTAAAAGCGAGTGCTAACACACTCGCTTTTTCATTTGAATATTAAATAGGTTATAAAGTATATTATAGGCTGATGTAAAAGGTAAACTATTAGGGAATGTCTGCCGAGAAAGTTTATTAAGGGAATGTTTTTGCCGAACCTTTTAAGAGGTGCTTTTTGTATTGCCAATCGGTATATAAAATATCCCGTCAAAAACAGAAACAGCCAAGGGAGAAAGGAGAAATAATCGGTGGAGAAAAATCTTAAATGGGGAAAGCCGAAAAATGCAGAAAGATTATTCACATAAAGACTTCGGGGCAAGGATAAAATTTTAATACCGTAAAATCCCAAATAACCTTTGTTAATATCTCTTGTTATTAAAAAAAGCGCAAAACATATAGGTAAAAACACGTTAGGCGAAAGCTTTAAAAGGATATTTTCGGCAAAGGCGGAAAAGAGCATTGCCGAACCTAAAAAGGTCAGCACACCGAAAATGATTATATTATTCCTCATAAAAATAGCGGTGACTATCGTAATTAGTGAGCCGCTTACAAAAACTATAAGGGAATGTTTTAGCTTATGTTTGCCCAGGGAAAAGCAAAAACCCGAAAGCAAAATAAAGGTAATGCAAATGCTCTGTTGCCAAATGTAGCCCCAATTACCCATATTCTGCAAAATTCTTACATCATATATGTAAGAAAGGTCCCAGACGGTATGATAAATTATCATACTTATAATCGTTATACCGCGTATTGTATCAAGATAATGGATTCTGCCCTTTCTAAATTCTTTCATAATAAGCCTTTCATTAAATAAGGGATACTCAAAAAAAGTATCCCTTAATCTTTACTGTGATATACAGCCCTTTACACAAACCTTGGCACATTCTCCGCAGCCTGTGCATTTTGAGTAATCAATTACGGCAAGGAAGTTTTCAACCTTGATAGCGTCAAACTTACAGGCCTTAACACATTTGGTACAGCCGATACAGCCTGCCTCGCAGATTTTCATAACTCTAGCGCCCTTTTCGGTGTTGCTGCAAAGAACATTAAAGCTGTTGCCTTTTGTTTTCATTTTAATAACACCTTTGGGACAGGTACTAACACATTTACCGCAACCTCTACAAAGATTACTGTTAATTTTAGCAACGCCGTTTTCGACGGTTATTCCGTCATATTCGCAAACCTTGGCGCAATCACCGAAACCGATACAGCCAAAGGCACAATCCATAGGACCGTTATAAAAATCCATAGCCGCAGAACAGCTCGCAACACCGTTGTAGGCAAATTTAGAGCTTGCCTTAAAGCAGTCTCCGTTGCAGGCAACAAAGGCAACCTTTTCCTCAGTTTCAACCTCAACGCCCAAAACCTCCGATAAAGCCGATGCGGTGTCTTTTCCGCCGGGGATACAAAGGTTTGGCTGAGCAGCGCCCTCTTTTACGGCGGCGGCATAATCATCACAGCCGGTAAAGCCGCAGGCACCGCAGTTGGCGCCGGGGAGAGCTTCTCTTATAGCCTCTAACTTTTCATCTGGCGGGTCGGAGAGATATTTGCCGGCAAGGGAAAGACCGAGACCGGCAATAAGACCGATAGCCGCAACTATGATAACGGGTATAATAATAGCAATAAATATTTCCATAACCGAACCCCCTTACATTCCCGAAAATCCTATAAAGGACAGGGAAACAAGCGCGGCGGCGATAAGAGTAATGGGAAGACCCTGTAAGGATTTGGGAATATTAGAGGCTTCAAGCCTTACGCGTACGCCTGAGAATATAAACATAGCAAGGGTAAAACCTAATCCTGCGCCCAAAGCGTTAAAAAGCGACTGAACAAAATTGTAATTTTCGGTAAAGTTTAAAAGGGTTATACCGAGAACGGCGCAGTTTGTAGTAATAAGGGAAAGATATATACCGAAAGATTTATAAAGAGATTTCAAAAACTTCTTTATAAGTATTTCGAGAAGCTGTACAAGGGCAGCAATAATAAGAATAAATACAACGGTCTGCAGATAAGCAAATTTCTCGGCAAGCAGATAACGGTAAACAGGCCAGGTAACAGCGGTACTGAGTATCATTACGATTGTAACAGCGCCACCCATGCTAACGGCGGTGGATACCTTTTTGGAAACTCCGAGGAAGGGACAAATACCAAGGAACTTGGAAAGAACCATATTATCGGTAAAAATACCTGCGAGGATAATAGAAACGATAGAACTAGTCATTCTTTTCTTCCTCCTTTTCGATTTCTTCCTTTGCGCTGCAGCAATCCTTTACGGGACAGCCTTCGCAACCGATATTTTCTACTGCCTTTTTGCCTTGCTTTTCGGCAATCTTGTTAGAAAGAGCGATAAGCAAACCGAAAACAAAGAAGCCGCCGGGAGGCAGTATGAAGATAAGCATAGGCTCAATGCCGATAGCAGAGGTAAGAGGAATTGTAAGACTTTCGCTTATAGCTATCTGACCTGTGCCTATTATTTCGCGGATTAGCCCCATAATTGCAAGGGTTACGGTAAAGCCGACACCCATACCGAGTCCGTCAAGAAGACTAGGCAAAACGCTGTTTTTGCTGGCAAACATTTCAGCACGGGCAAGAATAATACAGTTAACAACTATAAGAGGAAGGAAAATTCCCAAAGACTTATCAATAGAGGGGGCATAAGCCTTAACAAGCAACTGAACGATACTAACAAAGCCTGCAATAACTGTAATAAAAGCGGGAATTCTTACCTTCTGGGGAATTATATTTCTAAGTAAGGAAATAACTATATTAGAGCATATAAGTACCATAGTTGCCGCCGCGCCCATACCGATACCGTTCATAAAGGTGGTGGTAACGGCGAGGGTAGGACAGGTTCCGAGAACCAAACGAAGAACGGGGTTCTCGGTTAAAATACCGTTGGTGAAATAAGACAAGGTTTTATTTTTAGCCATATTATTCACCATCCTTTTCTTTCTCGCTGTTATCAGCGGTATAAACGTTCTCTAAAAGAGACAGAGCTTTGTTTACAGCCTTGTTTGCGGCAGTAGATGAAATAGTTGCGCCGGTAACGGCTTTGATTTCATTTTTATCCTTGTCGGCTGAATTTTTTTGAAGAACAATATTTTTTTTCCTGCCTTTAAACTGTTCATAGAAGTTTTTCTTAGTTATGTTAGCGCCAAGACCGGGGGTTTCGTCGTCGGCGGAAAGTATATTAACGCCGGTAACGGTACCTTTTGTATCAACACCGACCATAACCTTAATTTCACCGCCGTAGCCATTCTCGGTTACAGTAACAACGTAACCTAAAACTTCTTCGCCGTTTTTGGCGATAAAGTAATTGTAGTTTTCGCCCTCATATGAAATTTCGGCGTCTTCATAGGTACTTGCAGAAAGTACTAAGGCTTTTGCCTTTTCTTCCTGCTTCTTGTTAAGCGAATCAATTCTGTCTTTAGTTATATAGTTAGTACCCGCAAGGGCGGCGGTAACAACAACGCATATAAGAAAAAGTATAACCGTTGTTAAAGCAACACTGTTAATGTCTAATTTTTTCATTTCTCAGGCGCCTCCCATCCAAAAGGTTTGCGGACAGTAATGCTGTCAATGTGAGGTACGAGAAGATTCATAAATAGTATGGCAAAGGAGACACCCTCAACGGCAGGCCCTGAGCGTATGATTACGGTAAGAAGGGCACAGCCAAAACCGAAAATAGCCTTACCGAGAGTAGTAGCAGGACTTGTGACGTAATCGGTAGCCATAAAGATAGCGCCAAGCATTACGCCGCCGGTACAAATGGCAAACAGGGGGTCCTGACCGATAATCAGAGATAAAAGAGCTACGCCGCCGATAAAGGTAACGGGGATAATCGGCTTTATAACACCTCGGATAATAAGATAAAGACCGCCGATTAAAAGAAGAATAACCGAGGTTTCGCCGATACTTCCGCCGTGAGTACCGAAAAGAAGTTCCTTTGCACCGTAGCTTGCATTAATATTTGCAAGAGGAGTAGCCTCTGTAACGGCATTTGTAAAGGGAGCATAATAGGTTGTCATTTGCGCCGGGAAGGAAACAAGCAGAACTATACGGGCGGCAATAGCGGGGTTGACGAAGTTGTGACCTAAACCGCCGAACATCTGCTTAACGATGAATATAGCAACAAAAGAGCCTACAACCGCCATCCAGATATTTTTACCTGCAAGAGAGGGCGGAAGATTAAGGGCTAAAAGCAGACCCGTAACAACGGCGCTTAAATTTTTTATGGTGACTTCGGTTTTAAAAACCTTGCAGCCGAGATACTCAAAAAGTACCGAAGAAGCTATGCAAACGGCGATAAGAAGTGCGGCACGCCAGCCAAAGAGCACAATGCTGAAAGCAGAGGCGGGGAAAAGGGCAGTAATTACATCAAACATAATTCCGCGTGTAGTGTCGGGAGCATGAATATGAGGGGAGGAACTAACTATTAATTTGTTTGTCATTATTTATTCCTCCGTAATTCGTTTTTTGCCATTCTCATTACTTGAGCTAATGGTCTTCTTGCGGGGCAGTTAAAGGCACAGCTTCCACATTCCATACAGTAATCGGCATAAAGCTTTTTAATCTTGTGTGTGTTTCCTATATTGAGCGCCTGTTCAATAGCTGAGGGATTAAGACGCATAGGACAGTGGGAGGCGCATCTTCCACAGTGTATACAGGCTGTGGGAGCAGGTACCTCGTCTTCGGTAAGAGAAAGAAGCGCGTTGTTGGTTTTGGTTATAACAAAATCATCGTTTGGTATAGCCGTTCCCATCATAGGTCCTCCGAGAAGCAGTCGTGAAGGACCGTCTTCGGTTCTTCCACAATAATCAAGAACCTCGCTTATTTTAGTTCCCAAGGGAATAATAAGGTTGCAGGGGTTTAAAACAGCGCCGCCGTCAACGGTAACACGCCTTGAAACAAGAGGCATACCCGTTCTTATATACTTATACAGGGCGGCAATAGAGGAAACGTTAAGCACTATGCAACCAACGTCGCTGGGTAATTTGCCGAGAGGTATCTTTCTCTTAAGGGCAGAATAGATAAGCACTTTTTCAGCACCCTGAGGATATTTGGTGGTAAGGCGCATAACCTTAACGGTGTCGTCGGCATCACGTTTATCTGAGGCTACGGCGTAAAGCTTTTCAATAGCTGATTCTTTATTGTTTTCAATGGCAATAATAACCTTATCGATATTAAGCATTTCCTTGATAAGATAAACGCCCTCCAAAATATCATCAAAGTCCTCAAGACAGCAACGCTCGTCGGCAGTAATATACGGCTCACATTCGGCACCGTTTATAATAAGGGTGTCAATACGGGTTTCATCCTTCAATTTCAATTTTATATGTGTAGGGAAACCCGCACCGCCAAGACCTACAAGACCGCAGTCACGGGCAGCTTTGATAAGGTCGTTCTTGTTTTTGATTTTAATAGGTTTGAGATTTGGGTCAGGGGTCATTTCACCGTCCGAATCAATAAATACGGCAGGCGAGGTTTTACCGTTTGGCAAAAGAATGTCCTCGATTTTTTCAACAGTACCCGATACGCTGGAGTGAACGGGAGCGCTTACGGGAGCGTCGCTGTCACCGATAAGAGTACCTACGTAAACCTTGTCATCCTTTTTAACAGTGGGAGTACAAGGCGCACCAATGTGCTGAGAAAGGGGAATAACAACCTTGCTTGGAGTGGGGAAAACCACAGATTCACAAAGGGAAGTATTTTTGCGATGGGGTAGATAGGAGCCTCCGCCGGTTCTGCCGACAGGGGAAAGTATGGTTTCTTTTTGTTCCAAAATAAAACCTCCTATTAATATTTTAATATTATATTGCATATAATATATACATAAAGCATTATAAAACAGAAAACGCCAAAATTCAAGAAAAAGTATGAAAAAATCAAAAACATAAAAAAAGTACTTGAAAAATAAAAAATATGTGATATAATATTAATGTTCAAGTAAATATCGCGGGGTAGAGCAGTTGGTAGCTCGTCGGGCAACGTTGCGACCACGTCCGGTGGACGAAACAGGGAGCATAAGGAAGCGCCGCGGTCAAAAGTTGCCGTTGCGAAAGCGCGGTAGCAAATTTTGGGCACCGCAAGAGGGCAAGCAAATGCAGAGCATTTGTGAGAATGAGCCCCCGAGCGTAGAAAACTTAATATATCGCGGGGTAGAGCAGTTGGTAGCTCGTCGGGCTCATAACCCGGAGGTCGTTGGTTCAAGTCCTTCCCCCGCA
>SVQC01000010.1 GCA_015065585.1 Oscillospiraceae bacterium | reverse complement strand
AATCAGGGATAGAATTGCTCCAGCCTTGCATTCTCCCTTGAGGCACACTTCCTTACGGAGTGTGCCTCAAGGGAGAAGGGGGACCGCTTGCGGTGGCTGAGGGGTATACTAAGAAATTACGCCTTCTGCGGAAGGCTACACCTCATCAGTTACTTCGTGACAGCTTCTCCTTACCGGAGACCGTCCCCTCTGTCCTTCGGACATCTCCCCATACTTATGGGGAATCACCTTAAAGGCGAAGCCTTTGGATTAGAGGCTGGTTATATTCTTTTCTCATATTTCATACTTTTTATTGGTGAGAATTATGAAAAAAACGGTATTTATCAAAAACGCGGCTATTTTAACCTCTACGGGAACTATTCTTCGGCTTGCGGGTATATTTTTTAAGGTCTGGCTTGCCTCCTCTATCGGCGGAGAGGGTATCGGTCTTTATCAGCTTATATTTTCGGTTTACTCTCTTTTCTCGGCTCTTTTCGTTTCGGGAACTCCTATTGCGGTAACCCGACTTTGCGCCACAGAGTTTATAACGGGTAGCAAAGAAGGACTTTGCAGAATTTTACGAAGAGCCATAACTGTCGCTCTTTTTATAGCCTTTATTACCTTTACCTTACTTCTTTTTGGCTCTGATTTTATAGCAGAAAGAATTCTCAGCGACAAAAGAGCAGCTCTTTCTATTTCCATTCTAGCCTTTTCTCTGCCTTTTATGGCGGTATCAAGCGTTATTAAGGGATATTTTGCCGCAAGGCGAAAAGCAGGGGAGAATTCTCTTGCCGTTTTAATAGAACAAGCTGTAAGAATAATTTTTTGCATATTTTTGGTAAAAAAGTTTGCGATATACGGAATAGGCGGCGCAGTAGCGGGAGTTTTAGCCGGTGACACCATATCCGAAGCAGTATCCTGCATATATATATGTATAGCATATAAGTACGACAGCAAGAAATTAGAGTTTAAAAACAACGTTGAGGCATTTAAGGGAATCAGCGAGTTTATAAGGATAACGGTACCCATAACAGCCTCCAGGTACAGCACAAGTCTGCTTCGTACTGCAGAAAACATACTTATGCCCAAAAGCTTAGCCAAAAGCGGCGGAGATTACAGTTCTGCTCTTTCTGTTTTCGGCGCAGTTAAAGGTATGGCTCTACCCTTGCTTTTCTTTCCATCCTCTATACTTAACGCCTTTTCATCACTTCTTATTCCCGAAATGAGCGATGCTTTAGCCCTTAAAAAGCCTTACATAATAAAAAACAGCACCGAGAAGGTGCTGACTACAACCTGGCTTATTGGAGTAATATTCGGTTGTTATTTCTTTTTATGCGGAGAAAAGCTTGGGTTATTTATATATTCAAGCGCTGACGCGGGGTATTTGATAAAGGTTTTGGCGCCCCTTGTGCCGTTAATGTACGCCGACAGCATAAGCGACGGAATTTTAAAGGGGTTAGACCGACAAAAGCACTCTTTTATAACAGCAACGGCAGATTCGGTTTTAAGAATAATACTTATTTACATTTTCGTTCCCATATACAGTGTTACGGGTTTTATTATAATAATGTATATAAGCAACCTTTTTACCTTTATATTAAACGTAGGAAAGTTACTCTTAATAACGGGAGTAAAGCCAAAGCTTTTTTCAGACATAATTTTCCCCGTTTTATCGGCTTTCGCCTTATGCACACTATTTGACGGTGCTTTTACCTTTATAAAGAACGATATACTTTATTTTGCCCTTATGTTAATCTTCTCGGGAGGAGGATATTTCGCCATATATTTTAAAAAGCTTATTAATCTTTACCGATAATGCGGAAATTACGCTCAATCACCTCTTTTCCCCGCCAATTATACGGACGGTTTTCGCCGTCTTCATTCAAGGTGTATTTATGGCGGTAGCTTTTCTTAAACTCATTTATATATGTAAGAGCGCGGTTTTTATTCATCGGACATATTTCGCTACAGATATCACAACCCCAGACCGAGCCGTTTTCTCCGATTAAAACTTCCTGTTCAGGCAAAAGAGGCTTTTTCTGCTGGGAAATTTTCGAAAGGCAGTTTTCTTTATCCAATCCCACAGGGCAGGCGGTTTTACATTTGCCGCAACCTATACAGTGGGAAATATTCTTTTTGCTTTCAATAGGTAAATCGGTTACAATTTCACCGATAAAAACAAAGCTGCCGTATTTTTTGGTTATCAAAAGTCCGTTTTCGCCCAAAACACCAAGTTGGGCAGCGGCGGCGGCATAAACCTCAGGAATGGGGGAATTGTCGGCAAAGGGAACAAAGCAATATTCGGGATAGGCTTTTTTCAGGGTATTTGTTTTTTCTTTCAGAATTTTACCGACAACGGTATGGTAATCACAAACCGCGGCATAACGGCTTATATTAAGAGGTTTTTCCTCTCTGACCTTATAGGGAAAGGTAAAAAGGATAACCGATTTTGCATCCTTTGGAATTTCGTTTGTTTTACGGCAGTTTATAAGATTGTTTTTAAGGGTTTCAAAGGAACAGACCCCACATTCTCCGACAATCTCACAAATTTTACTTTGCGGAACGAACATTTTTGAAAAACTCCTTTACAAGACCTGCACATTCTTCCTCACAGATACCGGCATAAATTTCGGGGGAGAAATCAAAACCGACATTAGAAAGATTAACCTTTGATTCAAAAGAGCCGCAGGTAGAGTCAAAGGCGCCGAAAACCACCGTAGGTATACGGGCATTAATAATTGCGCCGGCACACATAGGGCAAGGCTCCATAGTTACATATAGTTCAGTTTCATCAAGGCGCCAACTTGAAAGAGCCTTACAAGCCTCGTTAATAGCATTAATTTCGGCATGACCTAACGCGTTTTTGTCTTTTTCTCTTGTGTTTCTGCCTCTGGCTATAATTTTTCCGTCTTTGACAATAACGGCACCAACAGGAACTTCGCCCTCCAAATAGGCTTGTTTTGCCTCTTTTATAGCCTCTTTCATAAATTTACTATTCATAATTTCTCCTTAAAAAACTCCCATGTTTCACGTGAAACACAGGAGTTTTCTATTTTTTGTTTCACGTGAAACATTACGCATAAACAAATATTGCTTCTATCAAAACCACTATATAAACAATTATCATACAGGGGGCGGTGAAGAAGACCTTTAATTTTTGCGGTGTGGTTAAAAGACTTTCTTCGTTTTCAACTGTGAAATCAGCTTCGCCCTTTTTATAAAGCAGGAAAAAGCCAACAACACCGAGCAACAGCAAAAGTCCCATATAAATTACATTGATAATTCCCAGGTCGTACTGCGACATTCCTTTTGTAAGATAGGAAAGAGCCAGACTAATAAAGTTATTAAAAAAGTGAATTATTACCGCCGTCCATATAGTTCCCGTTTTAACCGTCACAAAGGCAAAATAAAGACCTACAATAAAAGCAAAGGGTATCTGAGCAAAGTTTCCGTGCATAAGGCCGAAAACGGCGGCAGAAGTAATAATGGCAAAAGAATTGCCGTACTTCTTAAGAACGCCGAAGACCGAGCCTCGCATTGCGAATTCTTCTACAAGGGCAGGGGTAACGGCAGTAGCAATAAAGGCCAGAATTATCCCTAGGGTAGACGTTGGCTCTTCGGGAAGATTTAATTCATATTCAAAGCCCATACTCTGAAATATTGCGCCGGCAATATTGGTCAGTATATTTGCAATACCGCAAGCGCCGAATCCGAAAATAACGTAAGGGAAAACAATACCCTTTTTCTTCGGTTTATTAAAGGCGCAGATATCACTAAGTCTTCTGCCCATCATTTTGGCGTAAATAAAGTAAGAAAGTATAAAAGCAAGAGAAGAAATACCAATCTGAATTCCTTGCAAAGCTGTGGTGTCGTTTAAAAAATCAAACAGTACTTGTTGTTTGATTATCCCAAGTCCCGCAAGAAAACCCAGCGGCAGACTCCAAAGGACCATTATTGCGGTCATTATAAGAAAGGCAACGCCCAAAAGATTTGCCGCCTTTCTTATTTCTCTTTTTTCCGCCTTTATTTTTTGCTCTTTTACATATTCTTCGCTATAAAATTCGGTAGGATAGAACATTAATTATTCCTCGTTTTCTGTTTCATTTTCCTCCGCATTTACCTCTCCTGCATCAGCCTCGGGCGCTTCGGGGGCGGCATTAACCTCCTCCTCGTCATGCGCAGCCGTAGCAACAGAAAGGACTCTCGCATCCCCATCAACCCTCATTACTCTTACACCCTTTGACGGTCTGGCAAAGGTACTGATTTCACAAACGGGAATTCTTATAATTACGCCGTCAGAAGAAATCATAATTACGTCTTCATCTTCCTCTACGCAAAGAACGTTTGCAACATTACCGTACTTTTCACAGCGGTAGTTGGTTGTACCCTTACCACCACGGCTCTGCACACGGTAATCTTCAATGGAACTCTTTCTTCCATAGCCGGTTTCAGTAACGGTTAATAGGGTACTGTTATCGTCGCAAATGTCCATAGCAACAACTTCGTCGCCTTCAGTAAGCTTAATTGCCCTTACGCCGCAGGCTGTTCTGCCCATAGGACGTACCTGTGTTTCTTCAAAACGGATTCCGCGTCCTTTTCTTGTCGCAACGTAGATATCCTTTTTGCCGTCGGTTAAGCTTACAAAGGAAAGCTCGTCTCCTTCATTCAGCTCAAGAGCAATAATACCGGTTTTTCGTATATTACGGAATTCCGTAATTTTTGTTCTCTTAATAGTACCTTTTCTGGTAACCATACAGATAAAGCTATCATCATCAGCCTCAGCGCAGGAAAGCACCATAGACAACTTTTCTCCGCTTTGAAGAGCCAGAAGGTTAACAACGTTCATACCCTTGGAGTTTGTGCTGGTTGCCTCGGGAATTTCGTAAGCCTTAAGCTTATAAACCCTACCAAAGTTGGTAAATAGCATAATATTATCGTGAGAAGAACAGGTCATCATATTTTCAATCATATCGTCTTCTCTTGTACGCATACCGATTTTACCTCTGCCGCCCTTATGCTGAACGCCGTAGGTATCCACCGCCATACGCTTAATATAACCGTTAACCGTCTTGGTTATTACACATTCTTCCTCGGGGATAAGGTCTTCAATATCAACCTCGCCCGAAACGGCAGAAATTTCGGTTCTTCTGTCGTCGGAATATTTGTCTCTGAGATTTAAGGATTCTGTTTTAACGATATCAAGAATTCTCGTTTTGCTTGAAAGAATTTCCTCACATTCCTTAATAAAGGCGAGTTTTTCATCTAGTTCGTCAAGAATTTTCTGCTTTTCAAGATTGGCAAGTTTGCCAAGCTGCATCTGAACGATAGCGGTAGTCTGTATTTCATCAAGACCGAAACGCTGGGACAGAGCCTCCTTAGCAGAGGCAACATCTGCACTTTTTCTGATAATATTAATAACTTCATCAATAAAATCAAGAGCCGTTTTAAGTCCTTCAAGGATATGGGCGCGCTCTGCCGCTTTTTTCATTTCAAAACGGGTTTTACGCTCAACAATTTCACACTGGAAATCAATACTGTTTTGCAGCATTTCCTTAAGGGTCAAAATTTGAGGTTTACCGTTAACTATTGCTATAAGGTTAGCGCCAAAGGTGGTCTGAAGCTCGGTATAGGAGAAGAGTTTATTTAAAACAACCTGAGGATTAGCGTCTTTTTTAAGGTCTACGACGATTCGTATACCGCCGTCACGCTTGGAAGAATAGTCAACTACGTCCTCAATACCCTCAATACGCTTATCAGCGGCAAGGTCGTAAATCTTCTTAACAAGGTCTTTCTTTCTTATTTTATAAGGAATTTCGGTAATTACTATTCTGAATTTGCCGTTTGAAAGTTCCTCTATTTCGGTTTTACCGCGAACAATAATCTTACCCTTACCGGTAGCATAGGCGGCTCTTATACCGCTTCTGCCCATAATAATACCGCCGGTTGGGAAGTCAGGTCCCTTAATATGCTCACAAAGCTCACTAAGGTCGGCCTCGGGATTATCAATAAGGCAACACATACCGTCAATAACCTCGGCAAGATTATGAGGAGGAATTTCGGTAGCCATACCGAAAGCGATACCCGAAGAACCGTTAACCAAAAGCTGTGGAAATCTTACGGGAAGAACGGTGGGTTCTTTAAGACGGTCATCGTAGTTAGGCACAAAGTCAACGGTATCTTTATCAATATCGTCAAGCATATGCAGAGAAAGTCTGTTCATTTTAGATTCGGTATAACGGTAAGCAGCGGCAGGGTAGCCGTCAATATTACCGAAGTTACCGTGACCGTCTATAAGAGGATAACGCAGAGAGAAATCCTGCGCCATACGTACCATAGCGTCATAAACGGAGGAGTCACCGTGCGGATGGTAACGACCAAGCACAGCACCAACAGTATCGGCGCACTTACGGTGGGCTTTTTCAGGAGTAAGTCCGTTTTCATACATAGTATAAAGAATTCTTCTGTGAACAGGCTTTAAGCCGTCTCTGACATCAGGCAAGGCTCGTCCTACAAGAACGCTCATACCGTACTGAAGCATACTTCCTTTAATTTCGTCTACAATTTCAACCGGCACGATTTTAGTTTCTTCACTCTCGGGCCAGTAAACCTTTTCTTGTTTAGCCATTTTTCTCTCTCCTTTCCTTAAATATCAAGGTCGGTAGCAAATACCGCGTTTTCTTCAATAAACTGTTTTCTGGGTTCTACTTCTTCACCCATAAGCATTGTAAAGGTGGCATCGGCAATTTCAGCATCAGCCATAGTTACACGAAGGAAGGTTCTCTTTTCAGGGTCAAGAGTAGTTTCCCAAAGCTGGTCGGGGTCCATTTCACCAAGACCTTTATATCGCTGAACGTCAGCCGTTCCGCCGAGTTTTTCAATATATTCTGCCTTTTCTTCGTCGGTAAAGGCATCAAAATGCTGTTTACCCTTGCTTACTCTAAAGAGGGGAGGCTGAGCAAGATAAATATGTCCAGTTTCAATAAGCTCTGGCATATATCTGAAGAAAAATGTTAAAAGCAGAGTTCTGATATGGCTACCGTCAACGTCGGCATCGGCCATAATTACGATTTTATCATAGCGAAGCTTTTCAATATCAAAGTTTTCGCCTATTCCCGTACCAAGAGCTACTATAACAGGGGTTAGCTTATCGTTTCCGTAAACCTTATCGTCTCTTGCCTTTTCAACGTTGAGCATTTTACCCCAGAGAGGAAGAATAGCCTGATAGGTTGAGTTTCTGCCCTCAACGGCGCTGCCTCCCGCAGAATCACCCTCTACTATAAATATTTCGGTCTTTGTAGGGTCATCGGAAATACAGTCGGTCAGTTTTTCTGGCATTCTCGTTTTATTTCCTATACCCGATTTATTTCTGCTTGCTTCTCTTGCCTTTTGAGCTGCCTCACGGGCATTTGAAGAAGCTATAGATTTTTCTATAATAATTTTTGCCTCTGCAGGATGTTCCTCCAAGAACTGATAAAGCTTATCGTTAACAAGGTCTCTTACAACCTTACCGATTGAAGTATTACCAAGCTTTGCTTTGGTCTGACTTTCAAACTGAGCATCAGCAAGCTTTACCGAAACAACGGCAACAACACCCTCTATAATATCCTCGGCTTTAAGGCGGGGATTACTTTCTTTAAGATGTTTAAAATCAAAGGCATATTTATTAACGGTATTAGTGAGAGCCTGTCTAAATCCCTGTTCATGAGTACCACCGTCAATAGTATGAAGAGTATTTGCAAAGGACATTATCTTACTGTCATATGCGGTAGACCATATAAGAGCTATTTCAGCAGTCTGGTCATCCTTTTCGGTTGAAAGATAAATAACTTCTTTATTAAGGCTATCCTTTTTCATACCCGAAAGCAAATATTCTACGTAAGACTTTATACCGCCCTCATAATAAAATTCATCGGTTTTAGGTTCAAAAACGTCGCTTCTTTTATCAATAAGCTCTACTCTTATACCTGCATTAAGAAAGGATTGTTCGCGAAGACGGTTTTTAAGGGTATCATAATCATAAGTTGTAGTATCGGTAAATATAGAAGGGTCGGGTTTAAATACAACGGTAGTTCCCGTTTCATTTGTTTCTCCGATAATATCAAGGTCTGTTACTATATTTCCCTTTTGGTAACGCTGCTTATAAATATTTTTGCCATCCTTAACCTCAACCTCAAGCCAGGAAGAAAGGGCGTTAACAACCGACGCGCCAACACCGTGGAGACCACCGGAAACCTTATAACCGTTTCCGCCGAACTTACCGCCGGCATGAAGAATAGTAAATACAACCGTTACGGTAGGAATTCCCTTTTGAGCATTTATACCCGTAGGTATACCTCGTCCGTTATCTTCTACCTTTACTATACCGTCGTCAAGAAGAGTTACGGTTATTTTATCGCAATAGCCGGCGAGGGCTTCATCTATAGAGTTATCAACAATTTCATAAACAAGATGGTGAAGACCTCTTTCTCCCGTTGAACCAATATACATACCAGGTCTTTTTCTTACAGCCTCAAGGCCTTCGAGAACCTGTATAGAATCCTCATTATATTCGCTTTGTACCGGTACTTTAATTTCTTCGCTCATTTTTTTTTCCTCTCTTAAATAATTTCTATTTTAGACTCGCATCTCTTTAAAAGAGTTGCCGAGGATAGCTGTGATATATAAATTATAAAATTTTCCTTTTCTTTTTTACACACAACAAAGGATTTAGGAAGCTCAAAACTTACGTTTACTACTCTTCCTTTTTTTTCAGCTTTATTTAAAAAATCTCTGGTTCTTTTGGAAACGGTGGTATTATCCATATCAAAAATACCTATAATGTCACTTTTTTTAACCACCGTATCCTGTCCTAAATGAATATACATAACATTATTCTTTTTCTATTTTTCCGTCGTCTACCTTAAAGACGGTACCTTTCGATAGTATTTTTATATTTGCTGGGTCGCAACATGTTATAAAAACCTGCATTTTATTAATGTGATTTAATATAAAATTTTGCCTTTCGGGGTCCAGTTCGCTTAAAACGTCATCAAGAAGAGCTACGGGATATTCTCCGTTTATTTTATTAAGCACCTCTGCTTCACTAAGCTTAAGAGCTAAAGCAACACTTCTTTTTTGCCCCTGAGAACCAAGGCTTTTAACCGAAAGCCCGTTAATTATAAAATCAATATCGTCTCTGTGAGGACCAACCGAAGAAAAACCGTTTTTAATATCTTCTTTTCTTTTTAATTCTAATTCTTTTAAAAGGTCTTCTGATTTGGTAAATGGTTCATAAACGGTTTTAAATGATTCCTTAGACTGAGAAATACCGCTGTATATTTCGGTTATGTATTCTTCTATAAGCTCTAAATATCTTTTTCGGTATCTTATTATACTTGTTCCCGCAATACTCATTTCATTTTCAAAAGGAATAAGTAAATTTTCTTTACTTTCTTTTTTACACATTTCTTTTAAAAGATAATTTCTCTGAGCCAAGGCTCTCGCATATCTCTTTAAAATTTCTATATATTTGGGATAAATCTGAGATATTGCAACATCTAAAAATCTTCTTCTTTTGTCCGGAGAACCGGAAATTAAATTAAGGTCATCAGGAGAAAATACAATAGCGCAAAAATTTCCTGCAAGAAGAGAGGCAGAGTTAAGTTTTTTTTCGTTAAAAGAGGCATTTCTTCTCTTTCCTATTTTTATTTCTGCCTCGTTTTCCCCTTTATTACTTTCAAAAACAATATTTATTTTAGATTCACTTTCTTCAAGATTTGTTAAAAGAGAATCTTTATTAGTTCTGAAGCTTTTTGCCCCTGTAAAAAGCCACAAAGCCTCTAAAAAGTTAGTTTTTCCCTGAGCATTTTTTCCATATATAACATTTGTTTTTAAATCAGGCTCTATTTCAAAAGCTTTAAGATTTCTGTAATTTATTCCGCTGACCTTCTTAATCAGCATTTTTAACAACTACCTTTATATCTTCAAATTCAAGAAAATCGCCGTTTCTCATTTTTTTACCGCGCATAGTACAAATTTTGCCGTTAACCTTGACCTGTCCGTTTTGGATAACAATTTTTGCATGACCGCCGGTAGCAACTATATTTGAAAGCTTCATTAAAGAATCAAGTCTTATAAAATCTTCGTTTATTTTAATTTCAACAGTTTCCATTATTTCAACCTCATAGGCATTATCATATACATATAATCGTCACTCTGTAAAGGCTCAATTACTACACCTTGTTTAGAAGAGTCAAATTTAATCTGAACCATATCGTCGTCAACAGCCTTTAAAGCCTCGGTTAAATAGCGGGAAGAAAGACCTATTTCAAAAGGCTCACCCTCAAGGTCAACTTCATAAATCTCTGTTGCTTTACCCACAGCGGTAGCGCAGGAAAAATTAATATTTTCTTCGTTTACTATACATCTTACAGGTGTTGAAAAGGAATCACTTATAAGAAGTGAAATTCTGTCTAATATTCCAAGAATATCACTAACCATAACAGTTACTTTTTGTTTATATCCTGCAGGAATAGTTCTCTGATAATTAACAAAATCACCCTCTATAAGACGGCACATAATACTGTATCCGTCAATAAAAAAGGAAATCATTTTACTGCCGACACTTACTGGAATATTTTCATTTCTGTCAGAAATAAGGCGTATTACTTCGTTTAACATAGCGCCGTTTATAATAAAACTGAAATCTTCAATATTATCTATCTTCATTTTTCTTATAGCCAGTCTATAACCGTCAATAGCAACGAATTTTAATACTCCGTTTTCCGCGGAAATATTTATACCCATTAAAACGGGACGGGTTCCCTCTACATTTGCAACGGCAAAGGAGGTTCCCTCGGTCATTTCAATAAGATTTTCTCCGAGTAAGTTAATTTTCTGTCCGTCAAAGAAATTTGGAAGTTCAGGATAATCAATAGCAGCCATACCGGGAATATCAAAAACAGCGCCGTTACAGCTTATTTTACAGATATTTTTATCGTCACAGCTTATTTGTACCGTTTTACCGGAAAGTCTTTTAAAAATATCACCGAGTATTCTTGCAGAAAGAACAATATCGCCCTCCTCTTCAACACGGGCGTATATAGATTTTTTCATACTCATTTCAAGGTTATAAGCAATAAGTGTTAATTTTCCCTGTTCAGCAGAAAGAAGTATACCCTCTAAAACAGGATAACTGGTTTTATTTGAAACAATTCGGGAAAGACGGGAAACAACATCTAAAAATTCATTACGGTCTACTGTAAAATTCATTTTTAAGACACCTTTCAAAAAATAAAAATTTGCAATTTTTTTCTAAGAGATAATTATAAAAATAACAGTCATTCTAATAGTGTCAGTTTTGTTTAAAAAGGGAAAAATCCTTTAATTAAAACAAAAACCGCTGTTAATATAAAGTTTGACAAAATGTGCATAACTTTAAAGAAAAATTCTTTATAAACAGAAATGTGAAAAAAGAAAAGTTTATAACTGTTAACATTGTTTATAACTTTTTTATTCCTGCTTTAAATTTTTAATAATATCTTCTATTACATTTTTTTCAAAGGGGTTGTCCCTCATCATTTCTTTAACCTTTTTTTCGGTATAAAGAACAGTAGTATGGTTTCTTCCAAAAGTTTCGCCAATTGCCTGATAGGGAAGCTCGGTAGTTTCACGGGCTATATACATTGCAACCTGTCTGGCTTTTACAAGGTCAGCGCTTCTTCTCGTTGATAAAATATCGCCCTCGCTTACGTTATAGGTTCTTGAAACCTCTGTTATAATCTGTTCAATTTTTATAGGCTCGGGCTTAGTATCACTAATAACCTCTCTTATAAAGCCTTGAACAATAGAAAGGGTGGGAACCTTCTGGTCGATTAAAATAAGGGCCTGTATCTTTTTAACAACGCCCTCAAGCTGACGGGTGTTATCCTGAATATGCTCAGCTATATAGTAAGTAACGTTTTCGGGAATTTCTATACCGAGCTGTTGCTCTTTATTGCGTATAATACCAACCTTGGTTTCAAAATCAGGAGGAGTAATATCTGCAATAAGACCGCTTTCAAAACGGGAACGAAGTCTGTCGTCAAGAAGTTTAATATCTTTAGGAGGACGGTCACAGGTAACAACAATCTGCTTCTTGTTCTGATAAAGAGCGTTAAAGGTATTAAAGAATTCCTCCTGTGTCTGCGCTTTGCCGGCAATAAACTGAATATCATCGATAAGTAAAACGTCGGTATTTCTGAAACGGTTTCTGAAATTATCAATAGAGCCGATACCGAGCTTACCGTCGTGAAGGGCGGAAATAAGCTGATTCGTAAATTCCTCGCATCTGATATACTCAATCTGCTTAGTAGGACATTTTTTACGCATATGATTTTTTATAGCCAAAAGCAAATGGGTTTTACCAACACCGCTTCTTCCGTAAATAATAAGAGGATTGTAAATTATATTAGGGTTGTCCGCAACAGCCATACTGGCGGCGTGGGCAAAACGGTTAGTAGAGCCGACAATAAAATTATCAAAGGTATACTCGCTTTCGAAAGAGCCGTCGCCGATAGGCTTACTGGGTTCAACAACCTGTCCCATTTCATCTTCAACCAAAATAGTAATGGCAAGCTCAACACCCATAATATATTTTAAATTCTGATGAATCTGGTCAAGATATGTAGCCTCAACAATCTGCTTTTTGTAATCAGAATTAATACCAAGAATAAATTCCCCGTTTTTAAGGTCTATTGGGTGCAAATCCTTAAGCCAAACATCAAAGGCTATTTCGCTGACGTTTTTCTTAATTTCGTCACACACAAGATTCCATATATCATTAGGAGATTCAATTTTCATAAAATCACACCTTTTAAGTATAAATATACAACTACATTATACCATATATTTTAAAATTTTCAATATAAATATATATATTATATATAATATATAAAGAAAATCTCCGCAAAACCTTGCGGAGACGAAAATTTTAGCCTATATAGAGTATTTTTTTATTTCTGCCTACAGCATATTGAAGAAGTTCACCGGTATAAGGGGAAATTTTATCCCAAAAACAAAGTACAATATCACTTTGTTCTATCATATAACGGTCTCTTTTGTTTTTACAGCCGAACTGACGCTTTCTGCTTACAAAGGTTAAGGTGTCGCAATTTTCACAAATTTCAAAATATTTTTCCCGCTGGGAAGAAGAATAATTTGCGGCTTGTTCTTCAAAGGCGGCTGCGCATTCAAGGGTCAGCTTTTCATTTCGTTTTAAAAGATAGTCTGACATAAACAAATCAAGACCCTCTTCAAGACCCGAAATAAAATTCGTTACGCCGTCGCTTATCAGAGTCTCTAATTTTTCGGCGGCTGATTGGTTTATTTTTTCTTTTCTGGCTTCGCTTTGCAAATTATAAGAAAAATTGCAAAAATCGTTGGTAAGAAAACAACAGGTTTTGGTTTTTTTCATAGTAAATACTTCCTTTTTATGTATTTTTGTAGGGATTAATGAAAGTATAACACAAAAAAAATGAAAATTTTGTCGAAAGCGGTCGGGTAAAAAATAAATTTTTGAAGAAAAAACAAGTCCCTAATCCCTAGCAACAAAATAAAAAAGTTTCATAGGGAGACACTTCGTAAAGAAGAGTTCTCCCTAATTTCTTTTTATATAAAAATTGACACTTTCAAAAGGTGCGTAACGCGGAAATATTCTTCAAAATTGACCTAACTCAAAAGCGATAAGTGATATTGTGAGACAGGTCTCACAGTAATATTTTGCCTTGTCACGCAAAGTGATATGAAAACCTATCGGTTTTCGTGATATTATATTCGCCTCCAAAACTCGCAAGGCGAATATAACTGAGGCACCTTCCTTACGGAGGGTGCCTCATGAGGGCTTTTTTATTTTGTTGATTTAGGTTTTTTTATTTTGTTAAGCTTTGCATTAAGGTCTAGAAGCTGTTCTTTAGTAAGGTCAACCCCCACCATACCAAGCATACCCGAAAGGCGAAGCACCGTAAAGCCGCCAAGCATAGACATCATAGAGTCGTTCATTTCAAATCCGCCGGCAACCTTATCGCCCTTTTTGGGCATAAATTTGGCAACAAGACCCATAAAGAGCATTTTGCCCTGCAAGGTGGCGAAAATGTCGCTTATTTTATCGTTAAGCGAGAAATGGTCCTCTACCTCGGTAATATCGAACCAGTTAAGAACCGCATTTTTTTCTTTGAGGCGGTAGTCTTCGTTGAAAACATCAACCTTTTTAATAATACTGCTGTCCTTAAATTCGCCAGCAACGGCAACAAGATTAGTTTCACCGATATTTTCTACGTCAAAGTAGAAGAAACGGTCCTCTGCGGCTTTTTTACCTACTGAAACGCCGTTTGCAAAAAGCTCAACCTCGGGCAGATTTGAATAAACGGTAACCTTTGTTATATCTTCAACCCTGTCAACGTAGCGTTTAGAACAAATATGAACGAAAGGCTCGTCGGAAAGCCAGGCCTTATAGGCGTAAAAAGCGTCTTTTTTATACTTTCTGTCAAAGGTTATAAGACCCTTATGGTTCTGACCGTTTTCACCGCCTTCGCATCTTGCATCAGCGCCGAAGTCAAACATATTCCAAACATGCGTTGCCCAGAGATATTTTCTTGTGAAAAGCTGTTTGATAAGCTCCTCGTGGTAATAAGCCTGATATTCCTCGGTGTAGTCGCCCTGAGTGGGGTTAGAGGTGTGCCAGTTAAGAGCCTCACAGCCGTACTCGCTGCAGCCTATGGGAATAGAGGGATTTACCTTGTGGAAGTTATCAAACCAGGGGCCGTTCATATCGGTGTCTCCGCCGTACCAACCGAAATAGTGGTTATAGGAAACTACGTCGGGAATTTTTAAATATGGACTGTCAATAGGTGCGGGGGAAACCGCCGCAACGGTAGTAAGTCTTGTGGGGTCAAGCAAATGACAAAGGTCGTTTAAAACGGTGTGGTTTTCAAGAAGGTCTGGGTCTTTATCACCCTTCATAGTAATCTCGTTTGAAAGTCCCCAAACTACGATAGAGGGGTGATTATAGTTCTGGACAATAAGCTCTTTCATCTGAGAAACGGTATTTTCTCTGCCGCCTGCCATATGCTGAGAAATATAAGGAATTTCAGCCCAGACAACAAGACCTTTTTCGTCGCACAAATCATAGAAATACTGGTCGTGCTGATAGTGGGCAAGTCTTATTGTGGTAGCGCCTAGCTCACAGATAAGGTCCATATCTTCCTTATGGTGTTCGGGAAGCAGAGCGTTACCGATACCCCATCTGTCCTGATGGCGAGAAACACCGCGGAGAGGATATTCTTCGCCGTTAAGGATAAATCCGCGCTGAGCATCAATTTCAAAGAAACGGCAACCAAAACGGGTACATACGTTATCAATAACCTGTTCGTTTTCAACAATCGCTGCCTCTACACAGTAAAGGTAGGGGTCTTTTTTGCCCTGCCAAAGATGAACCTTTTCGATTTCGAAAAGCACTTTTGTTTCGGTACTCTCGATTTTTTTGAGTTCATTTTCCTCTTTATCATAAAGAGTGTAAACTAATTTCTGAGTTTCCTTTAAATCATCTTTTAAATAAACCTCTACCTCGGTTTTTGCATTGATGCCCTCGACGGTGGGGGTAACCTTTATACCGGGGCCACCGTAATACATAAGGTCAAAATGATTTTTTGCGGTGCAGATAATATTAACGTCTCTGTAAATACCGCCGTAGAAGGTAAAGTCGGCAACCTGAGGATAAACCGTTTCGCTGGGTGAGTTATCAACGGCGATAACAAGAAGGCTTTCTCTGTCAAGATGTTCGGTAATGTCAACTCTGAAGGTAGAGTAACCGCCGTCGTGATGAAAGAGTTTTTTGCCGTTCATATAAACGTCAGCCGAAGAATTTGCGCCCTTTATTTCGAGAAAATATTTTTCGGCTTCGGGCAAATCCGTTTTATCAAGTTTTTTTGCATAGTAAGCGGTACCGCGGAAGTAATCGTTTCCGCCGTCCTGACCGTCAATAGCGTTAAAAGAGTGGGGCAGGTTGACAAAATCCCAGCGGTTGTCAATATCCTGAGGGACTTCGGTAGCCATTTTTGAAAAAGCCCATTTAGAGTTAATGTTAACAATTTTTCTCATTATAAAATCTCCTGTTTAAAGCGTCCGATTAAGAAAACCGGACGCTTTTTATTTAAGGGTTGCGTTAATTTTCGGTATTAGTTTGTGTTCTGCCTAATTCATCATTCATACGGGCTAAAGTTTTCTTGTCAAGATTGTAAACCAGAGCAAGACCGATAAACTGAAGCAGGGCTGAGAAAATATAGGTAGAAGCAACAATATAGCGCATATTTACGGCTACGTTCCAAGCCTGATTTCCTTCATCGGCGCCAACGTATCCGAAGGCAACCATAATTATAAGAACCAAGGAAGGACCGATGCCCTGAGCGAGTTTTCTGAAGAAAGAGTGAAGAGAATATACCGTTCCTTCTTCGCGCTTACCTGTTTTCCACTCGTTATAGTCGATAGCATCGCCCATCATAGCCCAGGAAACCGTAGAGTAAATACCAAGGCCAAGGGAGAAGAACAGCTGTGAAACAATGTAAATTATAAGGTCAAGATTTGTGTTTTCTGGAAGAACAATAAATAAACCTAATCCAGAAACCACAGAAACGATAGAACCGAAAGTGGCAAGCTCCTTTTTGCCGAATTTAGCAACGGCAGAACGGGCAAGTGGGGTGAAAACAACGATGGGAATCATAGCAAAAAGCTGAACCACACCGGAAATTTTTACGTTATTGTAATAAGACTGGAAAATAACGGTTACAGCAGTAGCGGCGCCCTGCATACCGATGAACATACCCATAGCGGCGATGGTAGCGCCAACGGCGGGACGGTTTTTCATAAAGTTAACGAAAGCTTTTAAAACGTTGAATTTCGGAGCCTCTTCACCAACGGAAACATTGGTATCAACACGGATTTCTGTGTTTTTAATCATAAACTGGAAGCAGATAAAGCCAAGACCGCCCATAATAAGAGCAGCGAGAAATACGCGGTTACCGATAAGGTTGTTGTCTTTATCATAGATGATAAAGGGAAGAATAACCATAGGAAGCATATTTCCGAAGATAGAACCTATACTTCTCCAGGCAGAAAGAGAGGCTCTGTCTTTAACGTCATTAGAAATAAGGGAAAGAAGGGAGCCGTAAGGAACGTTGGCTACGGTATAGAAGGCGTCCCAAACAACGTAGCCGGCGATAAAGATTATTGCTTTTGCCCAGACAGGAGCATTTGGGAAGGGCAGGAAGCAACAAGCACCGCCTACGATAAGGCCGATAGAACCGGCCCAGATGTATGTTAAAAATTTGTTGCGCTTATAATTGTGTTTGTCTGCGTCTATGATAGAGCCAATCAGCGGGTCGTTGATGGCATCCCATACCTGAACAACTATAAGAAGAAGTGCGTACCAAAGGTCCATGCCCATAAACTGAGTCCAGAAAATAGACATTGTTGATTTTAGAGCAAAGCTCATGTTACAGCCGAGGTCACCGGCTGCATATGCGACGCTGTCACGGATACCGAACTTGCGGTGGCCGTTTGCATCGAGTTTCGGTTGTTTTGCCACGATTCATCCTCCTGCATTATCGATTTTTAAAGCATAATTTTACTTATAAATTGTAACATACGCGGCTATATAATGTCAACAGTTTATAAAAATTGTACCTATTGCACAAATTTCGGAAAGAATATTAGGCAAAAAAGAAAGACACGATTTTTACTATCGTGTCTTTAGTACATTATATAGTTATTGCTGAGGGTCAGAGGAAGTAACGGGTTCGGGAGCAGTAAAGGTGGGTGTATATATATTATTGTATATACAAACCCAGCTTTTACCGGGATTAACCTTTAATTCGCTGCCGTTTTCAGTATAGAATTTAAAGGAGGCAGAGCCGCTGCCCTTTTCCCAACGGATAGGCTCGTAGCCGCCCTCTGACATATAGTAGCCCGAACCGGAGGTAAGGTCAACTTTTATGTATTTTGCAATAGGATAGTTAGACATATTAGCACCGAGGATAAATACGTTTTTTACATCATAGGTAGCGCCGGTTTTGTAGTCTTTGTTGGTTCTGCCCTTAGTGTTTTTGGTATAAAGCTTTGTATTGCTGTTATAAGTAAAAACGCTGGTGGCGTAATTAGAGAATTTTACCGAAGCAGAAATCGCTTTGGCATAAGAGGGAGCAGAGGAATCCTCTGCGTCCTTAAAGGAAGCGAAATTATTGAGTTTTTCGGTGGTGTTTCTGAATTTTTTGGCCTCTATACCGGCTTTGATTTTATCGGAATCGGAATAAAGGGTGTGTTCATAGGCTTGACCGTTCTGCATTCTGAAAGCATAGTTTCCGCCGATATTAAAGTCGGCAACACCGCTTGAAGCAAGATAGGGAGCGGCGTAGTTGGGGTCTTGGCCGTGGTGGATATATATAGCGTCGTGGCCGAGAGCCAGCTCTATGTAGGGGAAACGGGCAGAACGGATAGTGCCGATAGTGTTAGCGGTAGAAACGTCCTTGAAAACGGCCATAAGACGAGTAATTCCACCCTCAACCTCGGTTTCGTAAACGATGTCAGCGTTCTGAACGCCCTGCTGAACACCTTGAGCAACGTTTATGTTATTTATCATAATAGCAACGGGACGGAGATTCATCTGCTCTTTAGAGAGATTAACCTCACCCGTTAAATTGTTTATGTAATAAACGGGTTTCGGAGGCTCGGGCTCGGGATTTGAAACATCCTCAACGGCAGGGGTTCCGCCGGAGCAAGCGCCAAGGCAAAGGGCTAAAATCAATGCCAGAGAAACAGAAAGTAACTTTTTGAACATAATAAGGACTCCTCGTAATTTTAAGTGGTTGTCTTAATATATTATATAACTAAAAATATGGTAATGCAACACTTAAATATATGGAAGAATTATATTTTAAGAAAAAAGTACTTGATTTTTTAAGAAGGGTGTGCTATTATACTATGGCACAATAAAATAAGCGCTGTTAGCTCAGCTGGATAGAGCGTTTGGCTACGGACCAAAAGGCCAGGAGTTCGAATCTCTTACAGCGCGCCAAAAACAGTACTCCAACAGGGGTGCTGTTTTTTTCTGCGATGTAGATTCGAACAGGACAAAACCGGAGGAATAAAAACAGTCCGGTGGACTGTTTTGGTGTCCGCGTGCGTGCCGAGAAACGCAGAAGTTTCTCGGGCGAATCTCTTACAGCGCGCCAAAAATAAGTAACTTTTGGAAAACAAAAGTTACTTATTTTTATCCATTGCGAAAGTAATGGCATATCATCACGCTTTAGCGAGAATATCATCGCCGTAGGCGTATATCATCAACCGAAGGTTGTATCTCTTTCGCAATGATGATATACAACACTCCGTGTTGGTGATATACAATGCTTCGCATTGATGATATGCAACGGCTATGCCGTTGATTTTTGCGCTAAATGTTAAAAACACTCCCGACAAGTTATCTTGTCGGGAGGTCTTTTTTATATTTGTTCTTTGTGGCTATACCGCCGCGGATATGGCGTTCCTCTTTATTGATATCAAGAATTTTTCGCACCCTTTTATAAAGGGCGGGGTCCTCATAACGCAGACGGGTAGCAACGTCGGTATGTACCGTAGATTTACTTACATTAAAAACCTTTGCCGTCGCCCTCACCGTAGCACCCGTTTCCAATATGTACTCTCCCAGCATTACGGGACGGGATTTTACTTCGTGCCTCATACAATCAACTCCTAATGTACTGTTTAATTGTATGAAGCCATTTATTTTTTTATGTTAGTTTATCGTCATTATATTCGGCATTATTACCGATTTTGAAATATCTATTATACCGTAGGAATTTTTGCCCTCGCGGGACAGAGCGCAAGAGCCGGGGTTAAAGAGATATATTCCGTCATGATAACTGCAATGAGCTTTATGGGTATGGCCGAAAAGGGCGATTTTACAGTTGTTTTCAATTGCTGTATTAATAAGATTTTCGGTAGTGTATTTTACCCCTAGGTTATGTCCGTGGCAATAGTAAATACGTATCCCGTTAATTGAAACAATGTTCCGGGATTTAGTCCAGCTTCCTATATCACAGTTGCCCGAAACGATATAAAAAGTGTGCCGGGGATAAGAGGAAGCAACGCTTTCGGCATCATCGGCGTTATCCCCAAGAAAAAACACCGTTTTAATATCGCTGTGTTTATCTAAAATATTTTTGATAACATTTATGTTGCGGTGAGAATCGGACATAACTAAAATTCTCATAAAAGAAGGCTCCTTATCATATTATATATGGGGTGAATTTTATGAATTATGATATGAACAAGATTATAAAAGCGGCAAGGTCGGGAGAAATGAACAAGGTAATGGAAAATCTGAACCAAAAAGACGCCGCTAAAATTAACGAGCTGCTTAAAGATAACGAAAAATTAAAGGAAATATTAAACAGCGAGCAGGCAAAAGCAATTATGGAGAGACTGAAAAATGGATGAGCTTTCGGAAAAAATAAACAGTATACTTTCCGACCCGCAGAGTGTGGCAGGGCTTAAAGAAATGGCGGAAAATCTTTTCGGAGAGAAAAAGGCGGCGGCGGTAGAAAACACCGACGGGATAGATATAGCCTCCTTAATGTCCTGCATAAATATGCTTAAGAATAAAGAAAACGGCGAGAACGAGAAACTGCTTCTCGCCTTAAAGCCTCATTTAAGCGAGGAAAGGCAGAAAAGGGTCGATACTGCTGTAAGAATATTAAAACTTCTTGAAATTGCGCCCTTTATAAAAGAAAGCGGCTTGCTGGGGGGAATATTATGACCGAATTTCAGCGTCAAAAGGAGGAAGCGACGCAGAGAGTTATCAGAATGAATGAAAGATACAGGCAAAAAGCAGGGCTTGTTTCTTCTCCGCCGCCTCTTAAAAAGGAGGTTCAGAAAAATCCTTTGGACATTCTTAAAATGTTCCGCTTCGACAGTATAAAAAACGACCCGGACCGACTTATAATTATATTTGTTTTTTTACTTCTGGGAAGTGAAAAGTGTGACGAAAAACTGTTATACGCCCTGCTTTATATTATGCTTTAAAGAAGAATCAGCATATATAGGGAAAAGTAACAAACAATTTACAAAAATTGAAAAAAATATGATTTATGTAAACTATGTAACCTGAAAAGTTATTAAAGTTATGAACAGAGTTATTCACAAAAATAAGCAGCTTTGTTGTGAATATAGGGGTGCAGAGGAGTATAATTGTTCAAAAAACGGTGCATAACTATAAAAACTTTTGTTTTAGGCATAATAACGAATAAGTATTATGTAAACCTGAATAATATAAAAAGCTGTCGCAAAAAAATAGAATAAGTAAAAAAATGTTTACTTTCGCCGTAAACTGTGATAAAATAACCGTACAGCAAAAACCAAAACCCAGGGGAAAAAGAATGAAAGTAAAAAAACTTTTTTGCGGTATACTTTCGGCTTTACTGCTTTTAACCTTTTTGGTTTCCTGCAAGGGCGAAAAAAAGCTTACTGTTACTGAAATAAGCCAAGAGCTTGCGGAAATATGTCTTACCGACGAAGAAATCTACGAGGTTAGCAAGGCTGATATAGAAAACCGTTTTAACTTTGACGGAAATTTGCTTAATGAATATTCCGTAAAAATTAGTAATAACGAAGAAAAATTTGTGCTTGTTGCCGTTATGCAGCTAAAGGACAAAAAGGACAGGCAAGTGGTAATTGACGGAGTAAATGCTTCCGTAAAGGCGGCGTCGGCTTCTTTTAGCGTATTGGGTGACGCTCAGTTATCAAAAATTCAGCAGCGTCTTTTATATGAGTATAACGATATACTTATTGTGGTGGTTGCTGATAAGTATGATGCCGTAAGAGAGTATCTTGAGAAAATCGGCGCAAAGCAAACTTTATAAAAAGGATTAAGACACTTGAAAAATCAAGTGTCTTTTTTATATCTTTAATTATCACCGGAAGAATTTTCCGGTTCTTCTTCGGTTGGCGGATTATCGGGGTTTTCAGGTTCGCTGGGCTCACTTGGCTCACTAGGCTCCTCAGGTTCGCTGGGGTCATCGGCAGAGGAGGTAGAGGATGAGGTGTCGGTATCGTCAGGCTCTGAAGAACCGCTTGGCGAGGAGGTTGTTGTACCGCCAGAACCACCCTGAGTACCGCTATTATGCCAACCTGTAAGGTCAACGCCGTTAGCGGCGAAATAATCCTCGGGGATAATATTATCATATAAGAATGCGCGGATAACCTTACCTGCATATTTATAGTTATAGTAAACGGCAGAAGCGCCTGTGCCACGGTAATCGGCATTTATAATATAATCGTCGTGAGGCACACGGGTCTGAATAAGGGTAGGCTTTTTGGCAAGCTGAGCCGCAAGGGATAACATCTGCTTATTAGTAAGAGAGGTTCTTACATAAGGGGTCAGCTTGTTTACGAGAGAGGGATAGGTGGTAACGTCCATGGCTAAAGCCTTTTCCATAATTTTTTTCATAACAATCCGCTGTCGCTCGGTTCTGCCGAAGTCATCGGTACTGCCGTAAGCGTTTACTGCTTTTCGTATACGGGCGTAAGCCACAGCCTGCATACCGTTAACCTTATGAACACCGGGAGTATAAATATAGTAAGGAGTGGGGTCTTTGCCGATATTTACGTAATGTTCTTTAATAAGGGCATTAAGACCGTAAACAGTATCGTCAATTTCCTGTTGAGTGATTTCGACCTCAATACCGCCTATAGCCTCAATAATATCCGCCATACCGTAGAAATTAACGGTAGCGTATGCCGAAATATCAAGACCGAATACGGTGTTGAGAGCTTTAACGGCAAGTGTAGGACCGCCTCGGTTATAAGCTGAGTTTATTTTACTATAGCTAACCTTACCCTTATGTTCAACAGGCACAAGACTGTCTCGCATAATCGAAACTATTTTTACGGTATTTTCGCTCTTGTTTACGCTAAGAATCATTATAGAGTCGCTAAGTCCCGTAAAGTCGCCTTTTTTACGGGAGTCAACACCGAAAAGGGCAATATTGAAAACGTTTTCGTTTATAACGTTTTCAAAACCCAAGTCGCCATTGTCGGTTGGGAAATCGTTATCGCTTCCGATTTTGCCGAGAATAACATTGACCCAGATTAATCCAACGCTGCCCAAAACAATAAGCAAAGCAAGAATAGAGGAGGTTACTCCTAAAAAGATGCGTTTGCCTTTTGTAAGAGAGTTCCACCATTTTATAAAGCGGGAACGCTTTTTCCTTTTCTTATAGGTTCTTTTTTCTCCGTTGCCCGAATAAAAAGAATTAAGATTAACGTCGTTATTACTCATTTATTCATCCCTCTGTATATATCGCCTTTTTTAATATTGGTAATTTCAGCCGCCTTTTTTGCCGCCAAGGAGGCAGGTTCTCCATTTTCGTAAAATTCTTTTGCGATTTCTACGGCTTCCTCCAGGGTGTAAAGCCGTTTCTCCTCTTTAAAACCGCTTACGATAAGTACAAATTCTCCGCGAGGGGAATTTTCGGTATAAAATTCCATTGCCTTTTTAAAGGTTGTATGAATAACCTCTTCGTGAATTTTGGTAAGCTCTCGAACAATGGCAATTTCTCTGTCCCCTAAAATATCCAGCATGTCCGAAAGGGTAGAAAGAAGCTTGTGGGGTGCTTCGTAAAAAATCATAGTCCGCTTTTCTTCCTTTATTTCGGCAAGGTGGGCGCGTCTGCCCGGTTTGTTTACCGTAAGAAAACCCTCAAAGGTAAATCTGCCAGAAGGCATACCCGAAATAGCAAGGGCGGTAACAACGGCGCTGGGACCGGGTACCGATTCCACCGCAATACCGTTTTCATAAGCTAAACGGACCATATCTTCGCCGGGGTCTGAAATAGCCGGCATACCCGCATCGGTAACGAGAGCGCAGTTTTCACCGGAAAGCAAACGCTCTATTATTTCGCCGCCACGCGCCTTTTTATTATGTTCATAATAGGAGAGCATAGTTTTTTTGAGTCCTAAGTGGTTAAGTAGTTTTACCGTAACTCTCGTATCTTCGGCGGCAATAAAATCTGCTTCCTCAAGGGTTTTTACAGCTCGTGGCGACAGGTCGCCCAGATTTCCTATAGGCGTACCTACAAGATAAAGTTTACCTGCCATAATTACCCTCCTAAAAAAGTCTTACAAATAATTCTATCACAAAACTTTTAAGATTACAATGTGTTTATAGAATTAATTCTGTTGAATTTTTTAAAAAATTATGTTATATATATAAATGTAAGCTCAAAAAGGAGTATGCTTTATGAAAAAAATATTTTTGTTTATAACCGTAATTGCTTTGGTGTTTAGTCTTTTCGGTTGCGCAAAAAAGGTTGACCGTTCAAAGTATGACGAAGGTGACGCTATGGACGCTTCCTCTAAACAGCAATATTCTGAGGAAAATCCGGGCGACCCTTACGCGCAGGAAGAAATAGGTCATCACAGAGCCTATAGAAATCTTGTCGTTGTCTTTGGTAATTATGATAGTGAGAGCGCAAGCTATGTGAAATTCGAATATGTAAAGGACGTTGTATATAACTCAAAGCCCTGTTATGTTTATTCTAAAAAAATCAGTAAAACACAGGACGGAGAATATAAGCACGACAGCTATGTAGGTGTTGCTAAGGACGGCTCGGAAATTTTTTCTAATGTAAAAGCTTAATAACAGAAAAGAACTGAATCCTTGTGATTCAGTTCTTTTTATTTTTTATTCTTCTCTTGCTTTCATAGGTACGTAAGGCATTGCTTCTTTATCCTTAATATCGCGGATTATAATAAAGGGAGTAAGCTCGTCATCTTGTCCTGCAGGGTTGTCTCCTACGGTTTCGCATAAGAACTGGGTGGATAGCTCTCTTAAGGCAGGGCTTGTACCGAGAATTTCTACAGAAATGTCGTTGGCGTCTATAATCATAGCGTCAATTCCGAGTGTTTCGCTGATTTTTTCACAAGCGCCGTCAGGGTTTTCGGGGTTAAGTACCGCCAAATTGTGATAGGTTTCAAAGGAAGAATGCATATAGAAACCATCAATGCCTGCAACGTCCTGACCTACTATTTCGTAGAACACACCGCGTTTGCCGAAGATTTTGCAGACAGCGCCCCAGAAAGCGCCCCAGAGAATAAGAGGAGCACCCTTCATATTAATGGCAAGCTGTAGTTTGTAAGGCTCACCCATACCAATACCCGCGTCGCTGTTTTTAGTGGCGAATTTTGAAAGGGTACGGGCAAGAAAACCGATTTTCACGTCTTTTTTCTCAACGGTGTTGTTTTGACACATAGCAACAACCTTTTCGCCAATGGCAAGAATGTCGCCTTCCTCGTAAAGAGGCTTTACGTAGCGGTCAACAAGCTGACATAAATCCTCGCCGCGCTCAATAAAGTGTGTGTTAACGGCGTAGCGTTCAAGGCGTTTGCCTTCAACCTCCCGCACGCCGCGTATATAGTAAACTATGCCTTCTTTTTCTCTTTTGTTTTCGGCATAGTTTTTGTTACCGTCATACCAAAATCCCATAATTTAAAACTCCTCGTAAATTTCTTTTGCAAATATAGTATAAATATAGTATAAACGATTTTCAGTTAAAGTCAAGAAGAGTCCTGTTCGAATCTCTCACTTGCTAACGCAAGAAAAAAGCAACCACACCAAAGGGTATGATTGCTTTTTTGGTGACCCGGACGAGATTCGAACTCGTGTTACCGCCGTGAAAGGGCGGTGTCTTAGGCCTCTTGACCACCGGGCCGGATATGGTGGCGATAGTGGGACTTGAACCTACGACACCGCGGGTATGAACCGCGTGCTCTAGCCAACTGAGCTATATCGCCATAAAAGAGCCACTACGCGTGACCTTGACATTATATCAACTCCTTAATAGTTTGTCAAGTATTTTTTAAAAAATTCTTTTATGCCCTTTAGCAGATGGCTTTTTAAAATTTATTCTTGATTTATAGTATATTAATAATGTATAATAATTACTATATGAATTAACAGTATGTTTACAGTTTCGCAAAAAGTTTACTGTATAATGTAAAGCAATAAAATTGGAGGAGTGTTCCCAAAATGATTGAAGTATCCGGACTTACAAAACGGTACGGTTCCCACCTTGCCGTTAAAGATGCTAATTTTACCATTCAAAAGGGAGAGGTTGTAGGTTTCCTCGGTCCTAACGGCGCGGGTAAATCTACCATTATGAATATCCTTACCGGCTATCTGTCTTTGACGCAGGGTAAGGTAGAAATTGACGGATTTGACATTATGACCGACCCTGAGCTTGCCAAAAAGCGTATCGGTTATCTTCCCGAAATTCCGCCCCTTTATCTTGATATGACGGTGAGAGAGTATCTCTTTTTTATTTACGATTTAAAAAAGGTAAAATTCCCGAAGGACCCTCACATTGACGAAATCATCCGTCTTGTGAGAATTACCGAGGTTGCCGACCGTCTTATCAAAAACCTTTCAAAAGGTTACCGTCAGCGTGTAGGTATTGCCGGCGCTCTTGTGGGCAATCCCGACGTACTTATATTGGACGAGCCCACCGTTGGTCTTGACCCCAAGCAGATTATTGAAATCCGCGAACTTATTTCAAAGCTTGGCAAAAATCACACAATTATCCTTTCTTCACATATCCTTTCTGAGGTGCAGGCTGTATGTAAGCGAGTTATTATCATAAACCGCGGTCACATAATTGCCGACGATACCCCCGAAGCGTTATCCAAGAAGCTTTCTACCGACCATTCCTTGATTGCCAGAATTGCGGGCAAGGAGGAGGACGCTTTATCGGCAATAAACAGCGTTCGTAAAATTGAGACTGTTGAGTGTCTTGGCGAGTATGAAAAGGGCACTAAGGATTATAGAATTTATCCCGCCGATACCACCGATATAAGAGGCGAGCTTATTAAGCGTCTTGCTGAGAAAAACAGAATCAATCTCCTTTCTCTTTCAAGCAACGAGCTTACTCTTGAGCAGATATTCCTGCGTCTTACAGGTGAAGATGAGGTTGGCAAGTACTTTAATGAAGATATGGATACTGCCATTGAAGTTGACGAGGTTATAGTAGATGCCGTTGACGAGGCAATAAGCGAAATGGAGGAGGAAAACTGATGACTGCTATTTACAAAAGAGAAATGAAATCATATTTTACTTCTCTTATTACCTACTTTTTCTTTGCGGTGTTCTTTGCCGTACAGGGTTTGCTTTTCAGTTATCTTTATCAGAACGGAAGCACCACTATTTTTGCAATTCCTTTTGCTTATCCTCTCTATCTTACCATTTTCCTTATTCCTCTTTTAACAATGAGAACAATAAGCGAAGACAAGCGTCAAAAGGTTGACCAGGTGCTTCTTACAGCGCCCGTTTCGGTTACCGCCGTTATTATGGGTAAATTTCTTGCCTGTCTTACGGTTTACGCTATTGCTATTTCTCCCCTGCTTATATATCAGGTGGTTGCGGCTTATTTTGCCACTGTAAACTGGTTGCTTTTCCTTTATGCAATCCTCGGCACTATGCTTCTTGCTGCTACCCTTATTGCCTGCGGTATATTTATTTCGTCACTAACCGAGAGTACCGCCCTTGCCGCTGTTTTAACGGTCGGCGCAAACATAGTGCTTATGTTTATTGACTCGATTGTTTCTATGTCGGGTGTTGAATGGCTTTCAAAAATCACAAATGTTATAGGCCTTATGGACAGATATGCCGCTTTTGCCGACGGTGTTTTCAGTATTCCTGATGTTATTTACTACTTATCCTTTATCGTGGTATTTCTGTTCCTTACCGTACGCAGCGTTGAAAAACGCAGATGGGCATAAGGAGGAAGGCTTTTATGAAAGAAAAAATTATGTTTATATTAAAGGCTATAGCAAATTTCTTTGTCCGTCTGTATAAAGCGGTTTTCGGAAGCAAAAAAGAAAAAATAAAGAACAAGCATTTATTTAAGCGCGGCGGCTATGCTATTGCCGTAATTGCTCTTGTTATAGCAGGTACAATTCTCTTTAATATGTTAGTAGGCTTTCTTGCCGACAGAATTACCCTTGAATATGACCTTACTACCGAAAAGAAAAGCACCATAAGCAAGGAAAACAAGGAATATATAAAGTCGGTTGACAAGGAAGTTAATTTATACATTTTTGCAAAATCTGCCGAAGATTATTATAGCGGCGGTATGGCTCAGGCAGCCCAGACAAAAATGTTCTACACAAACAACAGCGAATATTATTTCCAGACCACCGTTCTTCTTGAACAGTACGGAAAATTAAACGATAAGATTAGTATTGAATATGTTGACCCCAACGGTACCGAGGTTAGCGCTATTATCAGTGAGTACGGCACTAATTACGCCTACGGTGATATTCTCGTAACCTGTAAATTCAAAAGCGAGGACGGAAACGAAATTAAAAACTTCCGCAGTCTTAACATTTCTGATATTTATACCGCTACCGAGGACGATACCTATGCTGCTATGGGTGTTACAATGTATGAAATTGACGGCAGCAACCTTGAAACTGCTCTTACAAGCGCTATTGCTTCTGTAATAAGCGCAGAAAGAGTTAAGGTGGGCTTTATTGCTTCTCACAGCAGAACCGATGCCTTCACATATTTAAGAAGCGTTCTTGAGCTTAATAATATTGAGGTTGTTGACATTAACGACACTCTCGTTACTAAAATATCCGACGAGCTTGATGCCGTTATTATTGCGGCTCCCACGATGGACTTTGCCGCTGCGGAAATTACTGCTCTCGGCGAGTATCTTTCCAACGACGACAAGCTTGGCAAAAACCTTATTTTCTACGGTGATTCTTCTTATCAGAATCTTCCCAACCTTTATAATTTCCTTGCGGAATGGGGTCTGGTTGTAGAACCGGGCATTGTTTTGGAAACTAACGATTCCTTGCATATGGAAGCCGACTATTCTACCTATTTATCCCTTTCTGCAACAAGTGATTTTTCCTTTATAAGCGCCGGTCAGTATTTTGCCAGCGGATATAACATCGGTCTTACCGCATCTGAGGATGCCGCTTATGCAGGCAGAGAAATAAACGTTATTCTCTCCACCAACGGCACAAGCGCTCTTGTTCCTGTAAAGACCGACGTAAGCAAAAAGCCCGAAGGCTATGAAATGAGAAAGTTTGCTTCCTGCGCCATGTCTACCGAGTCGGAATTCGTTGACAACGTACCGTCGTACAGCCGTGTCGTTGCTTTTTCAAGTGTTGACTTTATTTCCGAGCTTTATTCGGTAAGCTATAAGAGTATGATGGATTACGATGCTCTTAATATTGATATTATCCGCTTTGTAACGGGCGTTCGTGACACCTCCATTGTATTTGAGGCTAAAAAATTGGACGCTACCTCTGAGCTTTATGTGGTATCATCTTCTTCCGCAAAGGTAGTAAGAGTAATTTTCGCCGCTGTAATTCCCGTAGCAATTCTGGTTGTTGCCTTTGTTATATTCTTTAGAAGGAGAAATAAATAATGGCAGAATTTGAAAAAGAACCATTAGAGCAGGCGGAAGAATCTACTATTTTTTCTGCTCCCGAAGAGCATATAGATAAAGGTAAAAAAAGCAAGTTTTCTCTTGCTAAAAAGATAATTGCCGCTGTTTTGGCGGTGGCAATTATAGCAACGGGAACAGTTCTCGTTGTGAAGTTAATACCTGAAAAAACCGTTGACCCCGTTGAAATGAATGAAGGCGTAACCTTTTTAAACGTACCTACTACGGAAATTAAAAAGGTGACGGTTAAGCACGAAAATGCTACCTTGGTTATTGTTGCCGATAAGGACGAAGAGGGTGAGGATACCTTTATTCTTGAGGGCTATGACAGAACTCTTGTTGACAGCGCCTCCCTTTCTCAGATTGTCGGCTACGTTTCCAATATGGTGTCTTATGAGCAATACACTCTTTCTTCTCTCGAACAGTACGGTTTAGATAAACCCGTCGTTGAGGCTACAGTTGAGGGAGGAGGCGCGGAGCAGTCATACACCGTTAAATTCGGCAACAAAACCGGCGACGGCCAATATTGTTATCTGCTTCTTTCCACCGAGCCTGAAACAGTTTATCTTGTTCAGGCAGGCGTAGTATCGGGTCTTACGGTAATGCCCCTGGACCTTGCTATTGCTACGATAATTCCTGCTGTGGAAAAAAACGATAAGAATGCAGGATATTTTAACAGCGAGGGCACTCTTGACACCTTTGATTCTCTTACCATATCGGGAACAAAGTTTAACAAAACCCTTGTGTTTAAGCCTAACAAGGACGGATTGTTTAACGATTTTGCAAATTATATCTGTACCTCGCCCTTGCTTCGTATGGCAAACGGTGTTGAGGATATTTTAGACGTATTTGCTAACGGCGTTGCCTCTTCTTCTGCCGTTTCCTATGACCAGTCTGCGCAGAGTCTTAAAAAATTCGGTCTTGACAAGCCTATGTGGGTAATAACTCTAAGGGTTGCCGGTGTGGATTATACCTATAAAATTACCCCCACGGATTCTGATATGATAGACTTTTTCGTTGCTTCATCTACCGACAAAATGATAAGAACTGTTCCGATTACCAAACTTGCATTTTTAGAGAACGAGGAAAAGGATTTCTATTTCGGCTTTATGGCGGTAGAAACCATACAGAGCATTAAAAGCTTTAAGCTTTCAGGTAAGGTAAATGCTACCTTTGACGTTCTTTATGACAGCGATAATGAGGAATATAATATTAGCGTTGGTGACAAGCAAATCAAGGCAGAGGACTTCCAAGACTTTTATGCTGAATTCGTACAGACCACGGCTATTGATTTTAATACCGTTTCGACTTCCAAAAAACCTGAAACGGTAGTGACTATAGTTCATAATGACGGTAGTGACGATACTGTAATCAGCTTTACAAAAATAAGCGATACAAGATATCAGTACTCGGTAGGAGCTAATCCCATGGGACAGATTCCGGCCACCGCCTACGAGCGAATATTAAAGCTTGCCGGTAAATTAATACCGTAATAAAAAAGATAAGCGCCCGAGAAAACTCGGGCGCTTATCTTTTTAAGGGGTTTGAGGAGAGAGCTTCTCAAAAATGAGAAGCGTACCTTAAGGATTGCGGCTTCCTTAAGTACATTTTTATTTTAACTTCTAATTTTTAAATTTATATGAACTCATTTTGAATTTTTAAAGTGAATATAATTAAATTTTTTGTCAAAACTTTTATTGGGTGATAAAAAATGAAATTTTACAAAACTAAAACAGCCACTTTCCTTGCGGGGAAAGGTTTTTATGTTGTTCTGGCGGTGTGTATGGCGGCTATGGGAATTGCCGTTTATTCTGCCCTCGATGCAATAGAAATAACCGAAGGCAAGGAAAAGGAAAACAGCAGTATTATAAGTCAGCCGACTGAGCCGCCTGTTTCTTCCTATGAAGAACCTACAGATGACCAAAGCGAAATTATAAATACAGAGGAGACTCCCGTAGATAATCAAACAAAAACGGAGTATTTTACCTTTCCCTTAGACGGTGAAGTTGTAAAGGAATATGATGAGAGCCGTCTTCAGTACAGCTCCACCTATAATGATTTACGGCTTCATACGGGCATGGATATCAAGCCGGTAGGCAGTACCGACGTCCTTTGCGCCTCTGCCGGTACGGTAAAGGCTGTTGAAGAAAACACCACTCTTGGTACCGTTATAACTGTTGAACACAGTGATGGAATCATTATAAAATACTGCGGTGTGAAAAACGTTACCGTAAAGGCAAATGACAGCGTTTTGGCGGGAGATATTTTGGGCGAGGTTGGTACGGTAAATAACGAATGCAGTGACGGCGAGCATATTCATATTGAGGTTTATAAGGATTCTAAACCCATAGACCCAAAAGGAATTTTTGCTTATAATTAATAAATAAAATAGTTTTGAAAAAGTATAATTATAACAACCGAATAAACCGGAAATTTGCCTCCATCTGATGAGGTGGAGTCGGCATAAGACTATTTTACCCACGCGCTTAGCGTGTGGGTTTCGGTATATAATAAAAAACTGCAGAAAATGAATTCTGCAGTTTTCTTTTATTTTATTTATTTGCTTCGTCTATTACCTTTTGAGCTATATGAGAAGGAACCTCTTCGTATCTTTCAAATTCAAGGGTAAAGGTAGCGATACCTCCGGTAATGGAGCGCATTGCAGTAGCAAAATCACTCATTTCGGCAATAGGTACTTCGCCGACAACCTCTTGCTGTTTATTGTTCAGAGGATTCATTCCTATAATTCTGCCGCGACGCTTATTGATGTCACCGATAACGTCTCCCAGATTATCCTCAGGAAGAGTAACGGTAAGCTTACCAAAAGGCTCAAGTAAAACAGGAGAACATTGTGGGATACCGTCTTTAAAGGCAAGAGAAGCGGCGGTTTTAAAGGACATTTCAGAGGAATCAACGGGGTGGTAAGAGCCATCGTACAGATTTGCCTTAATACCAACCATTGGATAACCGGCGAGAACGCCTTTGGTAACCGATTCCCTAAGTCCCTTTTCAACGGCGGGGAAGAAGTTCTTGGGAACAGCGCCGCCAACAACCGATTCTTCGAAAACAAGCTCGTCGCTGTCGGAGGGAGAAAATTCAATCCAGACGTCGCCGAACTGACCGTGACCGCCCGACTGTTTCTTGTATTTACCCTGCACCTTAGCAGATTTTCTTATGGTTTCCTTATAAGCAACCTTGGGAGCCTTAAGCACAACCTCGGCGCCGAATTTACTCTTTAAGCGGGAAGCGATAACGTCGATATGTACCTCGCCCATAGCTGACAACACCGATTCGAGAGTATCGGTTTTAAAACCGAAGGAAATGGTGGGGTCTTCCTCGCAAAGTCTTGCCATACCGCTGGCGATTTTTTCTTCCTCGCCCTTGTTTTTAGGATAAACTGCGGAAGAAATGCAAGGCAGAGGAAATACGGTAGTTTTTATAGCGGGACCGCCCGAAGCCGAGAGGGTATCACCCGTTTTAACATCTCCAAGTTTTGAAACACAGCCGATATCGCCGGGATAAAGAGCAGAAACCTCTTCCTGTTTTCCTGCCTTGGCAACCATAAGTTTACTTAGTCTTTCTTCTTCACCTGTACGGAGATTAGTAAGACGCATATCGCCTGTTACCTTACCTGATATAACCTTAAAGTAGGAAAGTCTGCCAACAAAAGCGTCGGCAACGGTTTTGAAAACGAAAATTTTTGGTTTTGAATTTTCGTCAAGAGAAATATCCTCGCCGTTTTCGTCTTTTACCGTACTGCTTTCGGCAAGAGGAAGGATTTTATAGAGAAGCTCGGCAAAGAGGGGAATAGCGTCGCCCGAAGCCTGAACACCGCAGAAAACGGGGCAGATGTCTCCCGATTTCATACCGGCAGACAGCGCAGAAACAACCTCTTCGTCGGTAAAGGCTTCGCCTTCGAAATATTTTTCCATCAAAGCTTCATCGGTACTTGCAACAGCCTCTAAAAGCAGGTCGCGCATTTTTATAATTTCATCGGTGGGGGTGAAGTTAATCTGAGTAAGGGTAAGGCCGTCGGCTCTGTAAGCGGTATTATTAATAAGGTTAACGTAGCCTGTTACGGCATCGCCCTCAACGATAGGAGCGATAACGGGGCAAACAGCGGCGCCGTAATTTGCGGTCAGGGCGGAAACAACGCGGAAATAGTGAGCGTGGGTGGAGTTAAGCTTACCTATAAAGAAAGCGACGCCTTTGCCCATTTCTTTTGCTAATTCAAAGGATTTTTTCGCGCCGGCGGTAAGTCCCGATTTACCCGAAATAACTATAACGGCATTTTCACTTGCCGAAAGGCCCTCATAAACACCCGAAACAAAGTCAAACTGACCCGGAGCATCAAACAGGTTTATTTTTGTATCGTTGGTTTCAATAGGATAAACCGCCAGACCTAAGGAAGCGCCTCTTTTCTTTTCTTCGGCGTCAAAGTCCATAACGGTAGCGCCTACGGCACCGATGCGCTCTATAATACCGGCATTATACAGCAATGCATCGGCAAGGGTGGTTTTACCCGAGCCGCCGTGGCCAAGCAAAACCACATTTTTGATTTTGTTCATGGAATATTCTTTCATAAACCTCACTCCTTGTGTGGAAAATAAAACTTTTATTATAGTGTAAGTATATCACAATGTTTTGTTATAATCAACATAAATTTTGAAGAATAATATATTTTTTTGTGAAAAAGCCACAGAAACCCGATAGATTACTAAAATGTTACCATTAAGGAAAAAAAGAAACATTTTTGTAACTGAACTGTAATCGAAATGAGGTGAAATTTTTCTTTTTTCTATATATAATAAGATTATAGAAAGGAAGGGATAATTATGAAGAGAATTTTAACTGTTCTTTTAGCGCTGCTGTTGGTTTTTACAAGCGGTGTGTTTTCCCTTTCTGTAATCGGTCTTCCTGCAAGGGTGGCTGAGGATATCGTTCCTGACGAAAACCTTGTTCTTGCCAACCGTTTCGCCAATATGCTGAATATTAACAACGTTTACGGCGCTGAGTTTGAAAGTGTCAGCGAGATATTAAAGGGTTGCGAGCTTTCTCTCCTTAATAAGAGCAATAACGGCAAAATTGCCAACAGCGAGCTTATTGGGTTTGCTAAAGATATGTACGGTATCGACGCTGCTGTTTTCGCAGACGAGGGCAAAGAGCCATTAAATGCTGAGGCATATACCGAAATACTACCGAGAGGCTACGGAATATATACCCATAAGGTTGAGGAAATCCGCGAAAACGAAGACGGCACGTATACTGTGTATAGCTGTGTAACGGCTGAAAACCATGACGGTTTTGTAAAAGCCTACGAAGCTATATCCGGCTTTGCAAAGGCTGAAAACAGTAGATTCGGTTATATTCTTCTTTCCTGTGAATTAATAGAAGTAACAGATGAAGCAGAGCCGTTGATTCTATAATATTATATATAATGTAAGGACCTCGACGAAATATGTCGGGGTCTTTTTTGCGTATAATAGGGTTTAAAAAGAAGAATTATCGTAAAACAATAATTTAATTATTGACAAACGATAATTTTTGTGCTATTATGGTGGCAGAAAAAGGTTTTGGAGGTAATATTTATGTGGAACAGAAATAAATCGGTAATCCTGTCTATTGCGGTTTGTTTTATATTTGCTGTGCTTCTGACAATTGGCGTGTTTTTCGGACCTGCCCTTATGAAGCTGTGGTTTGTCAGCTATCGCGGCTGGGGTACAGAGGCGGCTATTGAAAAAATGCTTATACTTTTTTCCTGTTGTTTTTATCCAAGCGTTCCCTTTGCTTATTTAACTTTATACAGTCTTCTAAGAATGTTATTTAATATAAAAAAGGAAGAAATTTTTGTAATACAAAACGTCAGATATCTGCGCCGAATTTCCTGGAGCTGTATCGTAGTAGCCTTTATAACCTTTGTGGGCGGAATTTTTTACGTTCCTTTTTTATGTATCGCCGTCGCCGCCGCCTTCGTGGGACTTTTGCTGAGAGTAGTTAAAAACGTAATGCAAAATGCTTATGAAATAAAGCAAGAAAACGAACTTACCATATAAAGAGAGGGGATGTAAATGATAGAAATAGATTTAGACGTTATTTTGGCTATGCGAAAAATGACCTCTCTTGAGCTTTCCGAAAAAATCGGAATCACCCCCGCTAACCTTTCTATTTTAAAAACGGGAAAAGCGAAGGCTATCCGATTTTCCACGCTGGAGGCTATCTGCAAAACCCTTGACTGTCAGCCGGGAGATATAATCAAGTATACTGAAAAGGAGTAAGGATTATGGATATGGAAAAAAATCAGGCCCTGAACGAAATACAATACGCTAATATTCTGGAGCCAATTCCGGAAAAACCGCTTTTTGAAATCGGGCAGGGAGATACTGCTTTTAGTATATGCGCCGTGGTTTTCTCTGTTTTCTCCGCCGTATTTGGAATTTTCGGCGGTTACGCGCTCGGATATGCGATTTCCTGCCTTTTAATGATGGGACTGTTTACCTTTTATTTTGCAAAAAGCGGTACGGTAAAACCTTTGCCTCTTTTCTGCGGAATATTGGCGGTAGCAAATTCGGCAGTGTTCGTTTGCACTTCAAACGGAAGCGTCCGTTTTTTCAGCGCCGTTGTAAGCTTTTTAATGGGGCTTGTGTTTTTTGACGGTCACGTAAACGGCTCGGCAAAGGGCAACAGAGAAACTTTTGGTATTTTCTATACCGCACTTGCTACAATCGGTAATCTTTTCAGAGTAATAAAATCTCTTTTTACAGGAAAAGACGGGGATAAAAAGGTAATCGGCAAGGTATTTATCGGTCTTGCCTGCGCCATACCTGTGCTTTTGGTTGTCGTGCCTCTTTTGATATCCTCCGACGATGCCTTCCGCGGAATGATTGGGGATATATTTAAAGATTCTGCAGGTAATATCTTTAAGGCAATTTTCGGCGCTATACTTTCGGTTTTCGCAATTTCCTACGGCATTTCCATTAAAAAGGGAGATATAACCAGAATTAAAAAGGGCGAATTTTCGGGAATTGAAAACGCCTACATAATCTCCTTTTTGTCGGCTATAGGTTTTTGCTATTTGCTTTACTTATTTTCACAGCTTGCTTATTTCTTCAGCGCCTTTAAAGGCTTTTTGCCCGACGGCGAGATAACCTATGCTCAGTATGCAAGAAAAGGCTTTTTCGAAATGTGCGTTATCGCCGTTATTAATCTTATTATCGTATTTCTGGCGCTGTTTCTTGCTAAAAAGAAAAACGGAAAGGCTTGCGGTGCTATAAAAATACTTGCTACCTTTATAGCCGTATTTACCTTAATAATAATTGCTACCGCCGTCTCAAAAATGGTGCTTTATATTGGTACCTTCGGCATGACTATACTTCGTCTTACCACCAGCGCCTTTATGGTATTTCTTGCGGTAGTGTTCATAAGCGTGATTTTGCGGATATTCTCAACAAAAATAAATATTGTAAAAACCGCGCTTATTACGGCGTCCTGTATTTTAACAGTTCTCGGTACGGCTAACGTAAACGAGGTATGCGCAAGATACAACTATGAAAGCTATATGACAAAAAAGCTGGATAAAATTGACGTAAGCGCAATGAATGAGCTGTCTGACGAGGGAATTCCCTATCTCGTAAAGCTTGCCACGGGCGAGGATAAAGAGGTTTCCAAGGAAGCAAGACTTTATTTGGCAGATGCCGTTTATTACGATTATTTTGAAGCTCTTGAAAAAGACTCCTCTGCCGCTGATGCTTCCATAACGATTACACAAAAGCATAAAGGCTTTGAGAGATTCAGCCTGCCAAGGCAAAAAGCTTTAGACAGTCTTTGCGAACTGATTGAAAACGACCGGGATTTTTATTATCAATGCAAAGGGCTTTTTAACGATAATAAATATATATGGTAAAACAAAACCCGTCTTATCCCAAGTATTCTTAAAGGGGCTTGGGTAAAGACGGGGTAAATTTTATTTTATTATTTTATAAGGGCGTCTCTTGTTTTCTTGCTTGCTTTAAGCTTATTCGAGAAGTGAAGAACGTTTGAATAAAAGGTGGGGCATTCGTCGGAATATTCCTTAACAAGAGCAAGGCTGTCGGAATTGCCGTGACATGCGGCGGCAACGGCGCCAACCGAATATGCGGCAGCTTCATCATCGGAATGAACAAAGATATCAATAACGGCATCGCAGAATTTTTTAACCTGCTTTTTATTTCCCGAAACTAAAAGAGCCGTTATATCGGGAATAAGATATTCTTTATAAAAAGCGGTTGCCAGAAATCTGTTATTATCGGCAACGTGAGCCTTATAGGTTTCCTTGTTAGCGGGGAAAATAGCAAGAAGCTTTTGAGTTAAGGCGTTAAGGTCGCATTTGTCACCGCCCTGAGCAGTAGGCAGAGCAACCGAGGAAGCGCTGCGCTTAGCGGCAATGCTTAATTTTTTTCTAAGAGTATCGGTAAAGTCGATAGCTACGCTTTCAACGTCTTTTTCGGTCTGGGTTTCGTCAAAAAGATAAGAGCTGACGGTTTTAAAATCCTCTCCGCTTTCGGCAAAAAGAAGGTCGTAGCACTTTGTAGCCTCGTTATATTTTATGGCAAAGCTTTTGTCGCCCGCAAGGAAAGTGCCGTCTTCCTTTTCTGTAATGGAGTTTTCTTTAAAAAAATCCGATAAAAATTTAATTAGAGAATCATAATACATATAAATTACCACCATAATAATTAGTGAGTTCATTATATCACGAAAAAAAGAATTTGTCTATTGTTTTTTAAAGGTCAGAAAAAGTCAAAAAATATTTACAAAATATTCATCAAAACCTATTGACAAACGGAGAATATCGGGTATAATATAATAGCATTAGCACTCTGGTGTTTTGAGTGCTAACTTTAAAAAGGAGTGTGAATAAGGGAATGGATTTAACGCCGAGAAAACAGGCAATACTGGCGGCAATCGTTAAATATCATATAGCAACCGGCGCTCCCGTAGGTTCAAAGTGGCTGACTACAACCCTTGAAAACGCTCCCTCCTCTGCTACGCTCAGAAATGAAATGAGCGAGCTTTCAAGTATGGGCTTTTTAACTCAGCCCCACACCTCTGCCGGCAGAGTTCCTACCAATAAGGGCTATGAATTTTACGTCAGCAACCTTATGCAAAAGGATGAAATAACCGACAGGGAAAAGGCTTACATTAATAAATGTATGGAGGAAGCTGCCGCCGATACCGAAAACGTGCATATTCTGGCGGCGAAAATATTGTCTTTAGTTACGGGGCTTCCCGCCTTTGCCGCAAAATCGGCTGATGAAAAAGCTGTAATAAAAAAGGTTCAGCTAAGTCTTCTTGGCGGCCGACTTATTATGATGGTTGTTATAACCGGCGACGGAAGAACCAAGAGTAAGCTTATAAGAAGCGCGTCCCTAATTGAAGAAGATAAGCTTTCTGCTCTTGACAGTCTTGTTAAAACTCAGGTAGAGGGAAAAAACTTCAAGGAGCTTTCCTTTGCGGCAATGCAGAATATATACGCCGCCGCGGGAAGTAATGCCCTTGCCCTTATGCCCCTTATGGCAAGTCTTTTTGACATAATAAACGAAATGGCTCAGCCTCAGATAGATTTTTCAGGTGAAACCAAGATATATTCTCTTTTTAGCGGCCAGCAAGCCGCAAGGCTGTTAATGTTCCTTGAAAAAAAGGACGGTTTTTTATCGGTGGTTGAGGGAACGAACAAGGAAACGGGCGTCATTTTCGGAAACCATACCGGTTTTTACGAGCTTGAAAATGCCACGGTGGTGCTAAGCGCATACGGCGCTAAAGACAGCGCTGTCGGTAAAATAGGCGTTATAGGACCAACAAGAATGTCCTACGGCCATATAGTATCGGTTATTTCTTATCTAGCTGAAAAGCTTGGCGAAATATTAAACCAAGGTATAAAAGATTTGGAGGAGTATTAAATGGCAGAAGAAAATATAAAAGAGCAGGAAGCTGCACCGGAAGTTAAAGAAGAAAAAAAGCCTAAAAAAGAAAAAAAATCAGACGAGGCGCAAAAGCTAAAGGAAGAGCTTGAAAAAACCAAAGACCTTTTAAACCGAACCGCCGCCGAGTTTGATAACTTTAAAAAGCGCACCGAGAGAGAAAGACTTTCGGTAGCCGAATTTGCAAAATCAAGTATGTTTAAGGAATTTCTTCCCGTACTTGACAACGCTTTAAGGGCAACGGCAATGCCCTCTCAGACCGAGGAATATTACAAAGGTCTTGAAATGATAATTAAGCAGTTTCTTTCTATGCCAGAAAAAATGAACATAGCAGAACTTGCGAAGATAGGGGATGCTTTTGACCCTAACTGTCACGATGCGGTAATGCATATTGATGATGAAGACTTAGGCGAAAACGTAATTGCCGAAGTATTGCAGCAGGGATATAAAATCGGTGACACCGTAATCCGCGCCGCAATGGTAAAAGTAGCAAATTAATTAAAATTTATTATATTTAAGGAGAAATTTATTATGGGAAAAATTATAGGTATTGACCTTGGTACAACAAACTCTTGCGTAGCTGTTATGGAAGGCGGCGAAGCCGTTGTTATTCCTAACGCTGAAGGCGGAAGAACTACTCCTTCTGTAGTTGCTTTCTCAAAAACAGGCGAAAGAATGGTAGGTCAGGTTGCAAAGCGTCAGGCTATTACCAACCCCGACAGAACCATTAGCTCTATTAAGCGTGATATGGGTACTGCCCGTACAGTTGCTATTGACGACAAAAACTATACTCCTCAGGAAATTTCCGCAATTATTCTGCAGAAATTAAAGGCTGATGCCGAAAGCTATCTCGGCACCACCGTTACCGAGGCTGTTATTACCGTTCCTGCTTACTTTACCGACGCTCAGCGTCAGGCAACCAAGGACGCAGGTAAGATTGCAGGTCTTGAGGTAAAGCGTATTATTAACGAGCCTACCGCTGCTGCTCTTGCATATTCTATTGATAAGGAAGACGACCAGAAGGTTATGGTATACGACCTTGGCGGCGGTACCTTCGACGTATCTATTATTGAAATGGGCGACGGCGTTCAGGAGGTTTTAGCTACTGCCGGTAACAACAAGCTGGGTGGTGACGACTTTGATAAGCGCGTTATGGACTATATCGTTGCTACCTTTAAGGCTGAGCAGGGTATTGACCTTTCGGGTGATAAAATGGCTATGCAGCGTATTAAAGAAGCTGCCGAAAAGGCAAAAATCGACCTTTCCGGTATGACCACGGCGGATATTAATCTTCCCTTTATTACTGCTGATGCTACCGGTCCTAAGCACTTTGAAACCTCTATTACAAGAGCAAAATTCAACGAGCTTACCGCTGACCTTGTAGAAGCAACTATGGGACCTGTTCGTCAGGCGCTTGCTGACTCCGGTCTTAACAAGAGCGAAATCAATAAGGTTCTTATGGTAGGCGGTTCTTCAAGAATCCCTGCTGTTCAGGAGGCTGTTAAAAACTTTATCGGCGCAGAGCCTTTCAAGGGCATTAACCCCGATGAATGCGTTGCTCTCGGCGCCGCACTTCAGGGCGGTGTACTCGGCGGCGACGTTAAGGGTCTTTTACTCCTTGACGTTACTCCTCTTTCTCTCGGTATCGAAACCATGGGCGGCGTTTCTACAAAGGTTATTGACAGAAACACCACTATTCCTACCAAAAAGAGCCAGATATTCTCTACTGCCGCTGACGGTCAGACCTCTGTTGAGGTAAACGTTCTTCAGGGTGAAAGAGAATTTGCTAAAGACAACAAACAGCTTGGTGTTTTCCATCTTGACGGAATTGCTCCTGCTCCCCGCGGAATTCCCCAGATTGAAGTTACCTTTGATATAGACGCTAACGGTATCGTTCACGTTTCTGCCAAGGACCTTGGCACAGGAAAAGAGCAGTCTATCACTATTACCTCTAACACCAATATGTCTAAGGAAGATATTGAAAAGGCTGTACAGGAGGCTGCTCAGTACGAAAATGAAGACAAGAAGCGCAGAGAAGAAGTAGACCTCAGAAACAATGCCGACCAGATGATTTATCAGACCGAAAAGACCGTTAACGAATTCGGCGATAAGTTAAGCGAGGACGAAAAGAACAAGATTAATACCGCTAAAGAGGCTTTAAAGGAAGCCCTTAAGGGTACCGATATTGAGGCTATCAAGGCTAAGCAGGAAGAACTTCAGAAGGAAGTTTACGCTATAAGCGAAAAGGTTTATAAGGCTGCTGCCGAGGCTCAGGCTGCTGCTGGCGGCGCTGAAAATCAGGGAAATCCTGCACCTGACAATAACGTTTATGATGCGGATTTTTCTGACGTAGAGGACAAAAACTAAGTCGAAGACCTAGTTTATGACTGGGAATTTATCAAAATTGTAGGGCGGGGGTTCTACTCCCGCTGACTATTTCCTAGTATCCAGCTTCTAAATACAGTAAGGAGATTAAACCAGTGGCTGATAAGAGAGATTATTACGAAGTGCTTGGTGTAGACAAAGGCGTTAACGACGACGACCTTAAAAAAGCCTATCGTAAAGCGGCAAAAAAATATCATCCCGACCTTCATCCCGGTGACGCCGAGGCGGAAAAGAACTTCAAGGAAGTGAATGAAGCCTACGAAATACTCTCGGACAAGGAAAAACGCGCCCGTTACGACCAGTTCGGCCATGCCGGTGTCGACCCCAATTTTGGCGCAGGTCAGGGAGGAAATCCCTTTGGCGGCGGTTTTGGCGGCTTTGGAGATTTCGGCGACCTTGGCGATATACTGGGTTCAATGTTTGGCGGCGGCTTCGGCGGTCAGCGCAGACGTGACCCTAACGCCCCAAGACGCGGCGCTGATACGGCAACAAGTATCGTTATTTCCTTTATGGAAGCGGCAAAGGGCTGTAAAAAGGAAATCCGCGTGACAAGGACTGAAAGCTGTTCCGAATGTTCGGGAAGCGGCGCTGAAAAAGGCACACAGCCCAAAACATGTCAGAACTGTCACGGTACGGGTCAGGTTACTATGGGTCAGAGAACGCCTTTCGGTGTTATTCAGACTCAGGGTGCCTGTGAAACCTGCCGCGGAACAGGTAAAATTATTGACAAACCCTGCCGAAAATGTGCAGGAAAGGGAAGAATCAGAAGCACTACCGAAAAAATCATTGATATTCCTGCAGGTATTGACGACGGTCAGGGTATTACACTTCGCGGCGGCGGTGATGCAGGTATAAACGGCGGTCCTTCAGGCGACCTTCATATTACCGTTTCTGTTCGTCCTCATCCCGTTTTTGAGCGCGAGGGCTACGACATATTCTGTGAAATACCCATTACTTATGCTCAGGCGGCTTTAGGCGACGAGATTACCGTTCCCACCCTTGACGGCAAGGCCAAATTCACAATCCACGAGGGTACTCAGCCGGGTGATGAATTCAAGCTTCGCGGAAAGGGTATAAAAAGGCTTAATTACTCAGGGTATGGCGATGAGTATGTAAAAATAGTAGTTGAAATACCCAAGGATTTATCCAAAGAGCAAAAGAAAAAGCTTGAGGAATTTGACGATAGCCTTGAGGAAAAGAATTATAAAAAGCGCAAAAGCTTCTTTGATAAGCTAAAGGATATGTTTGATTAATTCTTGACAAAATAAGTATTAGTGAATATAATGAAGTAAAGTTAAAAGCAATTATATGGGAAACAGTAGTTTTTTGATTTCGCCAACAGGGAGTTTGCCTCACCGACTGAAAGGGTAAACGGGAAAGAGCATTAAATGAATTGCGCTCATTAGCTCCTTCGGGGAAAAGTAAGTATCTGAAGGCGTAAAACCTGCGTTAAAGGTATAAAGATATAAAACGGAGTGGAACCGCGAATTTTTCGCCTCCGATATTGCGTCTGCGATATCGGAGGCTTTTATTTTTCACAAAAAGGGGAAATATATTTTGTTTGAGAGAATAAAAGAAGATATTGCCGCCGTAAAGGAAAGAGACCCTGCTGCAAGAAGCAGTCTTGAAATTTTCTTCCTTTACCCCGGAGTAAAGGCTATAAGAATGTATAGAAAAGCTCATTTTTTCTATAAACACGGCTGGCATTTTATAGCGCGTCTTATATCTCAAAGGTGCGCCAGAAAAACGGGTATTGAAATTCATCCGGGCGCAACCATTGGCAGACGCCTTGTTATCGACCACGGTACAGGTATTGTAATCGGTGAGACCGCCGAAATCGGTGACGACGTATTGATTTACCAAGGCGTAACCTTAGGCGGTACGGGTAAGGATACCGGCAAACGACACCCGACAATCGGTAATAACGTTATGATAAGCGCAGGGGCAAAGGTGCTTGGGCCCTTTAAGGTGGGTGATAATTCACGAATTGCAGCCGGCGCCGTGGTGCTGGAGGAAGTCCCCCCCGACTGTACAGTTGTAGGCGTACCCGCAAGAATAGTAAGACGCAACGGTGAAAAGGTTAAACCTCTTGACCAGATTAATGTACCTGACCCCGTTGCTCAGGAAATTTGCAGACTTGAGGAAAGAATAAAAGCTCTTGAAGAGAAAGGAATCCGCTGAAATGAAAATTTTTAACACATTAACAAGAGAAAAAGAGGAATTTATTCCCATTGATAAGGAAGAGGTAAAGATTTATGCCTGCGGTCCTACCGTATATAACTATATTCATATAGGTAACGCCCGTCCCCTTTGTGTTTTTGACGTATTAAGAAGATATCTTGAATGGCGCGGCGTTAACGTTAAGTATGTTCAGAACTTTACCGATATTGACGATAAGCTGATTAAAAAGGCTAACGAGGAGGGAATTACCGTTCCCGAGGTTGCCGAGCGTTATATAAAAGAATTCCGCGTTGACTCCGACGGTCTTAACGTAAAGCCCGCTACCATTCATCCGAGAGCCACCGAAAATATTGATGAAATTATTTCTATTATAGAAACCCTTATGGAAAAAGGCTTTGCTTATGAAAGCGGCGGCGACGTATACTACAGAGCCAAAAAGTTCAAAGAGTACGGTAAGCTTTCTCATCAGCCTCTCGAAGACCTTGAGTCCGGCGCAAGAATTGCCGTAGGTGAAATCAAAGAGGACCCAATGGACTTCTGTCTTTGGAAATCAGCTAAGCCCGGCGAGCCTTTCTGGGCTTCTCCTTGGGGTGACGGCAGACCCGGCTGGCATATTGAATGTTCGGCTATGTCCTGCAGATATCTTGGCAAAACTATAGATATTCACTGCGGCGGTCAGGACCTTATATTCCCTCACCACGAAAACGAAATTGCTCAGAGTGAGGCGGCTAACGGTCAGGAATTCGCAAGATACTGGATGCACAACGGCTTTATTAACGTTGATAACCGTAAAATGAGTAAATCTCTCGGTAATTTCTTTACCGTAAGAGACGTTGCCGAAAAATACGGTTACGAGCCTATCCGTTATCTTATGATTTCTTCTCATTACAGAAGTCCCATTAACTATTCTATTGATATTATTGAGCAGGGCAAAAGCGCTCTTGAGCGTCTTTATAATTGCCGTGACCGTATAGATTTTGCTGTTTCTCATGCACAAGACGGCGGAGAAATACCTGAATTTATCGCACAGCATACCGAGGAATTCATAAATGCTATGGAGGACGACCTTAATACCGCCGATGCCCTTGCCGCTGTATTTACCTTGGCAAAGGATATTAACCTCGCTATTGATGCAGGGGCTAAAAAAGCTTCTCTTGAGGCTATGGCAGAGGCTCTTGATACCTTAACGGGAGTGTTGGGCTTCCTTTATAACCGTAAAAACGACAGCCTTGATGCAGAGGTTGAAGAGCTTATTGCAGAGCGTACAAAGGCAAGAAAAGAAAGAGATTTTGCAAAGGCAGATGCAATCCGCGATAAACTCAAGGAAATGGGTATCGTTTTAGAGGATACTCCTCAGGGTGTAAAATGGACCAGAGCATAAATATTAAAAAGGAGCCTCTTGACAGAAAAGGGGCTTTCCTTTATGTTTCAAAGCATCACGCCTTTGGCACCGACGCTCTTTTACTTGCTGACTTTGCAAAGCCTAAGCTTAAGGACAGCTATGTTGATTTGGGTACAGGTTGCGGAATTATTCCTTTCGTTATGCTAAGGGACAATAAAATCAACAAGGCTTTTGGGATTGATATAAGCGAGGAAGCGGTTTTTCTGGCAAAGAAAACTGCGGAGGAGAGAGGTATTCTTGATAAAGCAGAATTTTTACTTTCCGATATTAAAAATCTGCCTAAAGAAATTGGTTTTGGCTGTCATACCCTTGTGACCTGCAATCCGCCGTATTTTACCTGCGGTAAGGGACTTAAAAATCCTGACGGTACGGTAGCTACGGCAAGACATGAGGTGGACTGCACCCTTGACGACGTTCTTGCCGCCGCCTTTAAGCTTCTTAATACTTCGGGCAGGTTTTGTATGTGCCACCGACCCGAAAGGCTTACCGAAATACTGAAAAAAATGAGCGAATATAAATTAGAGCCTAAAAGACTGCGCTTTGTTTGTCAGCGTTTTGAAAAAAGTCCTTTTTTAGTGCTTGTTGAAGGTAAAAAATGCTCAAATCAGGGAATAACAGTTTTACCGACCTTGTCTCTTACCGAGTGCGAGGAGGAGGTCAGGGCAATTTACGGCGACTATAAGGAAGGATATAAATTATATTGACTTTCACGCCGTATATATATATAATAGATAGGTATACACAAAATTAAATTAACGAGGTGCGTTTATCATGGCTAAAGCAATTAAACTTACCGACGAAGGTCTTAAAAAATTACAGGATGAGCTTGAAAATCTTAAAACAATAGGCAGAACCGAAATCGCCGAAAAAATTAAGATTGCCCGCGGTTACGGCGATTTGTCCGAGAACAGCGAATATGACGAGGCTAAAAACGAGCAGGCTAAAATAGAAGCGAGAATTATCGAGCTTGAGGCTATGCTTAAAAACGTTGAAATTATTGCCGAAAAGAAAAGCGCAACAAAAACCGTTACTATCGGTTCTAAGGTAAAGGTTTTGGATATTGAGTTTGACGAAGAACTTGAATTCAGAGTTGTGGGCAGCGCTGAGGCTGACCCCGAAAACGGTCTTATTTCCGACGAATCTCCCGTTGGTAAAGCTCTGCTTGGCGCAAAGGCCGGAGTTGTTGTTAAGGCAGAAACTCCCGAAGGCGATATTGAATTTAAAATCGTTGCTATTTCTAAATAAGATAGGAAGATTAAAATGGCAGAAAATAATGTTAAGACTCCTGAAAATCAGGAAGTTGATTTAAACGAAATTCTAAAGGTACGCAGAGAAAAACTCGCTAACCTAAAGGCTGAGGGTAAAGACCCTTTTAAGATTACAAAATACGAGGTTACGGACCACGCCGATGCTATTAAGGCTGATTTTGAAGCCTTTGAAGATAAAAAGGTTTGCATTGCCGGCCGTATGATGAGCCGCAGAATTATGGGCAAGGCGAGCTTTTGCAACGTTCAGGATGCAGGCGGAAATATCCAGCTTTACGTTAGCCGCAACGACTTGGGCGACGATGAATATGCCGCTTTCAAAAAGCTTGATATTGGTGATATTATCGGTGTTGAGGGTGTTGTTTTCAAGACTAAAACCGGTGAAATTTCTATTCATACTGCTAAAATAGTTTTGCTTAGCAAATCTCTTTTACCCTTGCCGGAAAAATTCCACGGACTTAAGGATACCGATACCCGCTTCCGTCAGCGCTATGTTGACCTTATCGTTAATCCTGACGTAAAGCGTAACTTTATTATCCGTTCAAAGTTCATAAAGTATATGCGTAAATATCTTGATGATATGAACTATATTGAGGTTGAAACTCCCGTACTTAATACTATCGTTGGCGGCGCTGCTGCCCGTCCTTTCGTTACCCATCATAATACTCTTGATATTCCTATGTATATGAGAATAGCTACCGAGCTTCCCTTAAAGCGCCTTATTGTCGGTGGAATGGACAGGGTTTATGAAATCGGAAGAATTTTCCGTAACGAAGGTATGGACCCCAAACATAATCCCGAATTTACTACCGTTGAGCTTTATCAGGCTTACGCCGATTTCCACGATATGATGGATATTGCCGAGGGTATTATCTCAGGCGCCGCTAAAGAAATTCACGGTACTTATGAGGTTGAGTGGCTTGGGGAGAAAATCAATCTTACTCCCGGTTGGCGCAGACTTACTATGGTTGACGCTGTAAAAGAATATGCAGGAATAGATTTCGGCGCTATAACCGACGATGCCGAGGCTGTAAAAGCGGCTGAAAGTATCGGTGTTGAGCTTGCTGATACTGCAGATAAAACTTGGGGTAACGCTCTTTATGCCTGCTTTGACCAGAAGGTTGAAGAAAAACTTATTCAGCCTACCTTTATAACTATGTATCCTGTTGAGGTTTCTCCTCTTACAAAGGCTTCTCCCGAAGACCCCCGTCTTACCGAGCGATTTGAGCTTTTCATTTGCAGAAGTGAACTTGCAAACGCTTATTCTGAGCTTAATGACCCCATTGACCAGAGACAGCGTTTTGAGAAACAGCTTGAGCTTCGTGAGCGCGGAGATGACGAGGCTGAAATGCTGGACGAGGACTTCCTTACCGCCCTTGAGTACGGTATGGCACCTACCGGCGGTATGGGTATAGGAATTGATAGAGCAGTAATGCTCCTTACCGGCTCCGATACCATAAGAGAAGTAATCCTCTTCCCCACAATGAAGCCAATCGACTAAAAAACCCAGTAAAATCAAGGGTTTTCGGCATCTCAAATCCGAGTTGACAACAAATTGACAACAATTTTTCATATTATTTTGAAGGATTGTAACGCAGTATGAATAGTTGACAGGACAAAACACAATATAGCACTTGCTATTT
>SVQC01000042.1 GCA_015065585.1 Oscillospiraceae bacterium | reverse complement strand
TCCCTTTTAGGGACCTAGCCAGTAGGCGCCCCTTATAGGGGCTGTGCATACCACTAGTTTACTAGTGGTTATGATTACATCACTTCAGGGGCGCTGATTTTAAGAAGGTCGAGTACGTTTTTTATTACCGTTTTTGTATCTGTACAAAGGGTCAGACGAGCCTGCATAAGACCTTCATCGTCACCCTTAACTCTGCAGGAGTTATAGAATTTATGGAACTTAGTGGCAAGTTCTTCAACATAATGGGTGATTTTAGCAGGGTCGTAAGCCTTAGCGGCGGCAATAATTTCATCGGTATAAGACGCTAAATGAACGGTAAGCTCTCTTTCTTCAGCAGTATTAAGCTTAGCAAGTTCATCGCTTGTAGCCTTACGCTGAACTATACCGTCATTAGCGAGATTTCTTATAATACTGCATATACGGGCATAGGCGTACTGAACGTAGTAAACGGGGTTCTTATTGGATTCCTCAATAGCGAGGTCAAGGTCAAAGTCAAAGTGAGAGTTAGGCTCACGGAGATTAAAGAAGAAACGGGCGGCGTCGATAGGAACCTCCTCTAAAAGAGTAACGAGGGTAATAGCTTTACCACTTCTTTTTGAAGCCTTGATAATTTCACCGTCTTTAACAAGACGTACCATCTGCATAAGAACAACATCTAATTTATCAGAGTCAACACCCAAAGCTTTAAGAGCGCCTTTAAGGCGGGGAACATAGCCATGGTGGTCAGCACCGAGAATATCGATAGCCTTGTCAAAACCGCGGGTTACGAGCTTGTTATAGTGATAAGCAATATCGGGAACAATATAGGTAGGAACGCCGTTACTTCTCACAAGCACAAAGTTGTCGCTTCCGAAATCTTCACCCTTAAACCATAAAGCATCGTCTTCTGTATAGGTGTGACCGCTTTCCTTTAGAAGCTCAACAATTCTTTTAGCCTGTCCGTTTTGATGGAGGGTACTTTCTTTAAACCAAGTATTATATTCGATTCTGTATTTTAAAAGGTCATCGTGAAGTCCCTTGATATTTTTGGGTAAAGCGAAGTCTACAAGGGCTTTTCTGCGCTCATCCTCGGTACCCTTCATATAGGTATCTCCGTGGATATCGGCAAAGGATTTAGCGTGTTCGATAATATCGGCGCCATGATAGGAATCTTCAGGCATTTCTATACTACCGTCAAAAATCTGCTGATATCTAAGTGACAGGGAAAGACCGAATTTGTTAATCTGATTGCCTGAATCGTTAATGTAGAATTCTCTTTCAACATAGTAACCGGCTTTTTCCATAACGGCTGCAAGACAATCTCCTAAAGCACCGCCTCTGGCATTACCGATATGCATAGGACCGGTAGGGTTAGCTGAAACAAATTCAACAAGAACTTTTTTGTTCTTGCCAAAATCGCTTTCGCCGTATTTTTCCTTTTTCTCGTCGATTTCGGTTAAAACATCGGCATAGTATTTATCGTTTAAAAAGAAATTAATAAAACCGGGACCGGCAATTTCGTATTTTTCAATAAACGTACCGCTGAAATCGGCTCTTTCCATAAGGGCGGCGGCAATTTTTTGCGGTGCGTTTCTAAAAAGACGTGACCATACCAAAGCCGCGTTTACAGCAAAGTCACCATGTTTTTTATCGGCGGGAACTTCAATGCCGAATTCGGTTAACTCTGCTTCGGCAAAAACACCGTCAGCAATAGCTTTTTTAGCCGCATTCATTACTATTTCTTTAATTTGTTTTTTTGCATCATTCACAAGCAGTGACATAAATTTAAACCTCTTTTACGGTAATTTCTATTTTATTCTGACTAACGGGAACAGAGTTTATGCTGATTTCATATTCAAGGCAAAGACTGCCACCCGAACTGTTTAGATTATTAATGGTATTCATACCATATATATCCAGCATAAGCACCGCGCCACAGGAGGAATAGAAGCAGGTATTACGCTTTCCTTTTTCTATTACCATACGGTTATCAGTTGCGCCTTTTTTTGTAATTATTGTTTCATTTTTACTGACTTTAATAAGAGTGTCACAGGTTTCGTCATTTTCGGTAGATTCGGTATACTGAATATAATATTTATCGTTTTTTACGCCGAACTTTCCAAGGGTTTTAAGCTCAATACAGTCTTCCTCACCGTTTACGTACTGGTATCCGGTTACCGTTATAAGCGCCTCATTCATAAGCTGTTTATATCCACCTTTTCAACACGTATTTCTTCGGTCGGACTACCAAGAAGCATAGAGGAAGCAGCCGAAAAGGAGGGGGTGATATCACTTACAAAGCAGGAGATATCGCCTTTCTCTTTAGTATTTAACATATTGCCGCTAACTAAAATATCTTTTACGGCGGCGGCAGTAGAAACACCGGCATTTATAAGAACAACATTTTCACCCATAAATTTTCTTATGGCATCAGACAGCAGAGGATAATGGGTACAGCCTAAAATAAGGGTGTCAACTTCAGCCTCTTTTATAGGGGTTAAATATTTTTTAACCGTTTCGGTAACTATAATGTCGTCGGTTGAAACAAGACCTGATTCAACAAGGGGAACAAAGAGGGTACAACTCTGGCAAAAAACCTCTGCTTCCTTGCAAAGTTCTAAAATTTGTCGTTTGTGTTCACCGCTGTTTATAGTGGCAGAAGTGCCGATAACACCGATTTTCTTATTGTTAGACACTTTTACGGCGCTTTTGCAGGAATGGGAAACAACCTCAACGAAAGGTACGGGAAGCACCTTTGCCGTATCTGCGGCAACCGAGCTTACCGTTCCGCAAGCTGCAACAATTAATTTTACATTCTTGGAAAGAAGAAAATTTTCATCTTCTATGGCAAATTTTTTGATAGTCTCATTACTTTTAGTTCCGTAAGGAACGCGGTCGGTGTCTCCGAAATAGACTATATCCTCACCGGGCAGGGCAGAAATAAGCTCTTTAACCACCGTAAGACCGCCAAGACCGGAGTCAAAAACACCGATAGGACGTGTATCAGCCATAGTTATCCTCCTTTCAAGTTCTGCATACTATTACATATTACCACAAAAATCCTTTTACTGCAATAGTAATTTGTACTCTTGAAATATAAATAAATTTGTTGTATAATGATACTAATTAGATTGGAGTGGTATGTTTGTTATCAGGCTTGCTTACAGGTGACTACAGCTTTACACAAATAGTTATATATATTCTGTCTTCGCTGATAGTTATTTTTTTGACTTTACCTTTTCATGAATTTGCTCACGCCTTCGTGGCGGATAAGCTGGGCGATAAAACGGCGCGTTTTCAGGGTAGACTGACACTTAATCCCTTTGCCCATATTGATTATTTTGGTGCACTTGCTATAATCCTATTTGGCTTCGGCTGGGCAAAACCGGTACCAGTTAATCCCCGATTTTTCAAAAATGCTAAGGGCGGTATGGCTCTTTCTGCACTTGCGGGTCCTGTTATGAATATTCTTCTCGCCTTTGTTACCTGCTTTATTTTATATGCCGTTGGTGCCTTTGCCGAGTATAATAACTTTACCATATACGTGCTTATGTTTTTGTCCTTTTATATTCAGATAAACGTAGGACTTGCGGTATTTAATCTTATTCCTCTTCCTCCGCTTGACGGTTGGAAGGTGCTGTCTGCTTTTTTACCCGACAGAATTTATTTTAAAATACTTCAGTATGAAAGATATATAGGCTTTGCACTTATTCTTATCGTTTATCTTGGAATTCTTGATTACCCTATTGATTATGTGAGTTCTGTAATCATTGAAATTATTACATTTTTACCGAGGATTATATTTGGTTAAAAAATATGGAAAACGTACTGTCTTTTAAGGCCTGCGATTTTGAAGGGCCGCTGGATTTGCTTTTGCAGCTTATTGCAAAAAACAAACTTAATATTTACGATATTCAGCTTACGGTTCTTATTGACCAGTATTTAGAGCAAATTGAACTTATGAAGCTAAATGATATGGATGTGGCAAGTGATTTTCTCGCTATGGCTTCCCGCCTTATCTATATGAAAACCGTGAGTTTACTTCCAAAACACGATGAAATTGAGGAATTAAAGCAAGAACTTACGGGTGAGCTTCTTGAGTATCAGCTATGCAGAGAAATTGCGGCAAAGCTTAACCAGATGAGCAGTAGTATTGACCGCTTCGTTAAACCTACAGAGCCTGTTGAACTTGACAAAACCTATTCCTTAACCCACGATGCCGGGCTTATTTACGAAGCCTATCTTGCGGCGGCAGGAAGAGGACGGCGGAAACTCCCTCCCTCAACTGCCCCCTTTACTAGAATAGTTGCCAAGAAGGTTGTATCAATTTCCTCTAAAATTATTTACGTTATGCGAAATCTTTTCAGCGGCGCTACAAAAAAGCTAAACACCCTTTATTCAGGGGCAAAAAGCCGTTCTGAACTTGTAGCAACCTTTCTTGCCGTGCTTGAGCTTTGTAAGGCTAACCGAGTTAAAATAAGCGGTGAATCAAGCGAGGCGGAAATTACTCTTATTAAGGAGAAAAGAAGATGAGTAAAGAAATGCTTAAACTTTTGCCCGCTTTTGAAGCAGTTCTGTTTGCAAGCGGTGAGCCTATAAGTATAGATAAATTCAGCACCGTTTTTTCGGCAAGTGTTGATGATATAAATACCGTAATGGAGACTTTGAAGGAACGTCTTGATAACGGCGGTTCGGGTGTTGAACTTATAAAGCTGGAAAACGCTTATCAGCTTTGCACAAGAAGCGAATATGGCGAATATATAAGAAAAATGGCGGATATTCACCGCAAAACACCGCTTTCTCAGGCGGCTTTCGAGGTGCTTTCGGTTGTGGCTTATAATCAGCCCGTTACCAAGTCCTTTATTGAACAGGTAAGAGGAGTTGACTGTTCAAGCACCGTTACGACGCTTATTGAAAAAGGGCTTTTAGAGGAAAGGGGACGACTTGAACTTCCCGGCAAACCTCTCCTTTACGGAACGACCAAGAACTTTTTAAGATGCTTTGGCATTTCCGACCTTAGTGAGTTACCGCCCCTGCCCCACGATGACAATACCGTTCAACCTGATTTGGGCGAACAGTTATCTGCAATAGATGTAATCGAAGAAGAACAGCAGGAGGTACAAGATTGATATGAGCGAACAAAAACTTAAAGGTATAATGGATACCTCAATGGACAAGCTTCGTGCTATGGTTGATGCCGATGTTGTTATCGGTACTCCCATAAAACTGGGTGAGCTTACCTTAATTCCCGTTTCCAAGGTTGCTTTTGGTCTTGCTACTGGCGGTAGTGATTTCCCATCCAAAACTCAGCAAGCCGTTTTCGGTGGAGGAAGCGGAGCAGGGGTTAGTATTTCGCCGGTTGGTTTTGTATGTGTCAACGGAGACAGCATAAGAATGATACCTATAAGCAGCGAATCTACTGCTCTTGACCGCGCTATTGCGGCTGCCCCCGAAATTATAGATAAATTCAAAATGGTTTTCGGCAATAACGAGCAGGAAACAGAGTAAAAGTAATAGCCGACTTCTCGTCGTAATAAAATAGTAATGATTTTTATTATTTTTTGAAGGGAAGTTGTTTTTGTGAAGAAGATTTTTTGTTTCTTACTTTGCCTTACTTTGTTTATCTGCCCAATTAAAACCTTCGGTGTAAGCGACTCAGCAAGGTCGGCGGTTGTTATGGACGCTACAAGCGGTAAGGTACTTTATAACAATAATGGCTCTGCCCGTTTATCAATGGCTAGTACCACGAAAATTATGACGGCGCTTATTCTTTGCGAAAGTGGGGATTTGTCGAGGGAAATTACCGTAACTCCCGAAATGGTTTATGTTGAGGGAACTTCAATGGGACTTAAGGTAGGAATGAAAATTACCCTTGAGGACCTGCTTTACGGTATGCTTCTTTCTTCGGGAAACGATGCTGCTAATGCTACCGCTATTGCCCTTGGAAAAACCGTTGATAATTTTGTTTCTATGATGAACAGTAAAGCCAAGGAGTTGGGACTTTCAAACACTCATTTTGAAACCCCATCCGGACTCGACGGGGAATCTCATTATACTACTGCCTATGATTTAGCCTGCCTTACAAGATACGCTTTAAATAATGAAACGTTTTATAAGGCGTGTAGCACGGAGTCTGTTACTTTGGAGTACGACGGTAAAAAGGTTTATCTCTCTAATCATAATCGGCTGCTTAAAACGTACGAGGGAGCAATTGGCGTAAAAACCGGTTTTACCAAAAAGTCGGGTCGTTGTCTTGTTTCGGCTGCCGAGAGGGGTAAAGCGCGGATTATCGCCGTTACCCTTAATGACGGCAACGATTGGCAAGACCATACGAGTATGCTGGATTACGGCTTTTCTTTAGTTGATAGTCAGCAAAGCTTTGAGGAAGAAATTTATAAAATACCCGTTTTTTCGGGTGAAAACTCTTATATAGAAGTAAAAACTAAGCCCATAGAGTTTTCTGTACCGTCGGGAGAAAAAATAATCAAAAAGGAATGCATTTACCCATACACGTTCGCTCCTGTTAAAAAAGGTGATACGCTGGGGTACGTCGAATATACCTGCAACTCGTTTACTGTTGCAAGACAGAATTTGGTTGCAGAAAATGATGTTGAAGCTTTAAGGTATGATAGCTTTTTGCTTCGCCTTAAAAATTCATTTTTGCTTATCTTCAGGAATATATAAAGGAGAAATTATGAAGGATAATAAAATCCGTCTGCAAAAGCATCTTTCGGAGTGCGGAATTGCCTCCAGAAGAAAGGCAGAGGAACTTATAGAAAACAGAAAGGTAAAGGTTAACGGAAGAGTTGCATCTCTTGGCGACAAGGTTGACCCCATAAGAGATAAAATAACCGTTTCGGGTAAAACCGTTGTAGCCGTTAATAAAAAGGTTTATATAATGTTGCATAAGCCCAGAGGCTTTGTTACTACTGCTTCTGATGAACTTGGCAGAAAATGTGTTACGGACCTTGTAAAAGATGTTGGGGTAAGGGTTTACCCCGTAGGCAGACTGGATAAGGATTCCGAAGGCCTTTTATTTTTAACTAACGACGGAGAATTTGCCAATAACCTTACTCACCCGTCAAAGCACGTTAATAAAACCTACAGGACTACCGTAAAGGGTGAGGTAAGCGAAGAACAAATTATAAAGCTTACAACCGGTGTTGATCTTGACGGGAAAAAGACCTTGCCTTGCGAGTGCTTTGTTGCTGAGAGAAAAGCTGACAGAACGGTGCTTATATTTGTAATCCATGAAGGCAGAAACCGTCAGATAAGACGTATGTGCGAAACTGTTGGGCTTACCGTTATACGTCTTAAGCGTACCGAAATAGCAGGTGTTAAATTGGGTATGCTGCCTCAGGGTAAGTGGCGTGACCTTAACGAGAGGGAAATGAAACGCTTAACGGCAATTTCAAGCAGTAAAGAGGGCAATATTAATGATTAGTGTATTACCGCTAAAGGATAAAAACGAGATAAAATCTTTGTTTTTAAAGCACGGAATAGAGTTTTCGGAAAATGCCAACTGTGTAATGGCAAAGGATAAAGAAGAAATTTTGGGATACTGTCTTTTTAGGATTGAAAATGATGAAATCACGGTATTTGAAATCGAACCTAAAAACGATTTGCTTCTTGCTGATGGTATACTCAGAAGCGCTTTACACAACGGCGTTTGCGCTAATGTAGCGAAGGCTTTTTACAGCCAGAAGGCGCCTGAAGAAATCTTTGAAAAACTTAAGTTTATACTGAACAGAGCAGAAAAAACCTTAAATATTTCAAAACTTTTTGAAAGTTGTTCCGAATGTCAGGATAAAAACACTTGATTTTTCTTTTCACTTGTGATATCATTGCTATGTTGCAAATGTTGTAGATTAGGAGGAAAATCAAATGGAAGTTCTACAGATTATTTTAGGTGTATTATTAGGCCTGCTTTCTATCGTTATTATAGCTCTTGTTCTTTTCCAGCAGGGACACAGAGCAGGTATATCGGGTGCTATATCCGGCGCTGCCGAAACTTTTCTTTCAAAGAATAAAGCCAGAACCGCTGACGCTGCATTAAAGCGTTATACCATGATTGGCGCAATAGCATTTTTTGTGCTTTCTATTGCTGCTACTGCTGTGGCTACAATTCTTGCAAAATAAGAAAAAATCATTAAAAGCGTGACCTCATTGGTCACGCTTTTTTTCATATTAAGTGTTTTTTCAACATACTCTCTAAAGAGGGGTGTTACTATATGAAAATTCTAACCATACTATTTTATATTGGTATATCGGTTTATATGGCTATATATCTTTTGATGCTTGTAATAACGGGAAAGCCGATTAAAGTTTTTATTCTTAATACTTTATGCGGTTGGTGGGCTTTTGCAATAGTTGAACTTACTTCGTTTTACACAGGACTTCATATACCACTAAATATTGCTACGGTAATTACTACCGGTATTTTAGGTGTTCCGGGCGTGGCTTTGACCGAAATTATGAAATATATTATTTTTATATAAAAAACAGATGAGAAATTATAATTGATATGATATAATAAGAAATATTATATCGTCGGAGGAAATTATGGTAAATATTATTTACGGCCGCGCCGCCGCGGGAAAAACCGCCTTAATTTTAAACAGAATAGAAAAAGCCGCCAATGAGGGCAAGGAAATTGTTTATATAGTGCCTGAGCAATTCTCTTTTGAGAGTGAGCGCAGTGTTCTTTCTTTACTTGGTGATGAACTTTCAGGTAAGGTAAATGTAGTTAGTTTTTCAAGTCTTGCCGATATCCTTACCGATATTTGCGGTGGCGCCTGCCGTAACGTACTTTCCGATTCTGATAAAATTATGTTTATGAGCGAGGCTCTTAAATCTTTAAAGGAACAGCTTTCTGTATGGCGTAAATATATTTCCTCGGTAGGCTTTGCCTCAAAGGTGACCGATATGATAGGCGAATTCAAAATAAGCGCTATTTTTCCTGAGGATATTGAAAAGGCTTCTGAGAATGTAAGCGGTTCTCTTAAAGAGAAAATGAAGGCTTTGGCTTTGACATATCGCGCTTATGACGCACTTCTCGGCCAGCGATTTATTGACCCTGCGGACAGGCTTCAAAAGCTTTATAATGATTTATTAAATTTTAATTATTTTGATAAAAAGTCCGTATTTATTGACGGGTTTAAAGGTTTTACGGGTCAGCAGTATAAAATTTTAGACCTTATTATTTCAAGATGCGACAGCCTTGACATAGCTTTATTAGGTATGGAAAACGATGAGAGTGTGCTTTTCGAAAATACAAGAAAAACCGCCATTAACATAAAAGATATTGCAAAAAAATATCGTCGCACTTTAAAAGATGAATATTTGCCCCAAACACATTTTGTAAATGACGGAGTGAAGGCGGCAGAGGAAATTTTATCCCATATTAAAGCTACAGCTCATATTAGCGAGGGTGTTACTGTATGTACCGCAAAAAGCCGTGATGACGAGGTAAAATTTGTTGCCCGTAATATCAGACGGCTTGTAAGAGAAAAGAACTACAGGTATAGGGATTTTGTGGTTATCGCCAGAGAACCTGAAGCTTATGAAAGAGCTATTGAAAGGGAGTTTGCCGTCAACGATATTTCTTGCTTTTTTGATAAGAGAGTCCCTCTTACCATATCTCCGATATACTCTTTGCTTGACTGTGTAATGGAATGCTCGGTTAAATTTTCGTCCGAGGCTCTTTTGCGCTGTCTAAAAACAGGTCTGTTTTTAGATTTTGATGATGAAAGTATTAGTGAACTTGAAAACTATGTTTATTTATGGGACATTAACGGTAACGATTGGCTGAATGACTGGGATATGGACCCTACCGGATTTTCTAAAACTGAAACTGACAGGGCAGATGAAATAAAAGAGCAACTTGAAAAAATAAATGCACTTCGTAAAAAGGCTATAAAAGAGGTGCTTAAATTTAAGGATAGTTTTATGACAGATGTTAAAGGCAAATCTAAGGCACTTGCAGATTTCCTTTTTGCTGTAAAAGCTGACGAAAATATGAAAAAACTTCTAAGTGAAGCTGACGTGGTTTTCTCTGCTGCTGATATTGACGTTTTGCGTCAGAGCTGGGACTGCATTATGAATGTATTTGACTCGCTGGTTAAATGCTTTGGCGAGGATACTGTAACGGTTAAAGAATTTAGGGAAATGTTTAATCTTGCCTGCAGTATGACTACGGTGGGCAGAATTCCACAGATGCTTGATGAGGTTACCTTTGGCGCCGCCGACAGAATAAGACCGTCAAGACCCAAGGTTGCCTTTGTTATGGGCGCAAACTATGGCGTTTTCCCTGCAATAAACGAAAATGCAAGTATACTTAATAATAACGAAAGAAGATTGCTCAACAGCGCAGGACTTTGCGTAAGGGATAAGGCTGTTTTTGAAACGGTAGAGGAAAATCTTCTTGTTTATTCCTGCCTTTGCTGTGCTTCGGATATGCTTTTTGTTACATATCATGAAATGGGCAGTGACGGAAAGACTACAGAACCGTCGGCTTTTGTTTACTCCCTTAAAAACGGATTAAATGGAATAAAGGTGGTAAAAGAGCCTGAAAGCGATATTCAGGCAGATAATTTGCCCGAAACAAAGGCGGATTTATTCCGCTTGCTTTGTGATGCAACCGGAAGACGTTCGGAAAGCAGAAGTACCCTTTATGCCGCGACTGAGAATGATGCTGAATTAAAGGATAAGTTTTATAATATTATATTGTCAACGGCAAAACAGAATATGTCACTCGAACCTGATATAGCCAAAAAACTGTTTAAAAACAATATTTACCTTTCGGCAACAAAATTTGACATCTATCATACCTGTCGTTTCAGATATTTCTGTCAGTACGGTCTTGATACAAAAATAATACAGCCTGCTAAGCTTGATACTCTCCAGAGGGGTACTATAGTCCATTATGTAATTGAGCAATTTTGTAACGCTCACCTTGATGACATTGAAAAGGTAGAAAAACAGCAGATTATAGAGGAAACCGACCTTTATATAAGTAATTATTTTGCCGAGATAAAGGGTAGTGAATATCTTTTTACGGCAAGGTTTAACTTCATCCTTAAAAAAATGAAGGAGGGTATTGTTGAGGTAATAGAGCGAATAACCGAAGAATTTAAACAAAGTAAATTCCGTCCGGAAAAATGCGAGGTTAAAATCGGTAACGACGGAACTATACCTACCGTTGAATTTCCTTTTTCTAAGGATGGAAAGCTTCTTCTTACGGGAAGTATTGACCGCCTTGACAGATGGGGAAGCTTTATCCGTATAGTGGACTATAAAACGGGTAGCAAATCCTTCCACCTTTCCGATACGCTGTACGGTCAGAATCTTCAGATGCTTATTTACCTTTACTGTGTAATAAGAGGTGAAAATCCTTCATATAAGGGTAAGAACCCTGCCGGTATTTTATATCTTATTTCCAAGAAGGATTTAAGTAAAAAAGGTATGGCGATGAATGGCCTTTTATGTGAAAATATGGATGTTGTTGAGGCTATGGAAAAAGAAAACGAGGGTGTATTTGTTCCTAAATACAGAGTTAAAAAAGATGGTACGCCGTATAAAAATAACACTTCGTATATTTCCGAGGAAGCCTTTAATGTTATTTTTGATTATATAGAAAAACTGGCAAAGAATATGGGTAAAGAACTTCATGCAGGAAACATTGAGGTTGACCCTATTGACAGCTGTGATAATGACGCTTGTAAATACTGTCAGTATAGTGCCGTTTGTCAGATTGAGGATGAAGAACATAAGAAGATAGAAAAACTTGATAACAGC
>SVQC01000009.1 GCA_015065585.1 Oscillospiraceae bacterium | reverse complement strand
GGTATATTGTCCTTGCCGTGTACATAATAGTGACGGCTTTCAGCTCCATATGCATCTTTGAAATCAATTCCTCTTTCTTTACACAGAACAGATGTGGCTGACAAATAACCAAGGACATTCTCTGCCCATATATAGATTTTTTTATCCTCGTATCCTGATTTGGGAACGTCAATACCCCAGTCAAGGTCGCGTGTGATTGCACGATCTCGGAGCCCTTCATCAATATATCTCTTTGTAAATGCAATAGCGTTTTTACGCCAATAGGGATGGGCATCGAGAAAATCACAGAGCTCATTTTTAAGTTTTGATATTTGCAAAAACAATTGTGTTGTTTCTCCGAAAGATAGCGGTGTACCACAATCAGCACATTTCGCATCAAGAACAGTATCCGCATCTAACACTTCTCCGCAGGCATCACATTGATCGCCACGAGTTGCAGAACCGCACGCAGGACAAATACCAATGACCAGTCTATCCGTGAGCACCTTTTTACAAGTAGGACAGAAAGCCTGCTTTACTGTTCTTTCTTCTATATAATCACTGTTATATAGCCTCTTATGAAATTCCGAAACAAATTCTTTATGCCTTGGATCTGAAGTCTTGGTATACAGATCGTATGAGAAGCCAAGTTTCTCGAACACCTCGCAGAATTCTTTGTGATAATGCTCACTGATTACATCCGGTGTTGAATTCTCTTGCTTGGCTCTGATGGTAATCGGAGTACCATGACAGTCACTACCGGACACATAAAATACACGATTTCCTTTTGCTCTGAAATAACGGGCCAGAACATCACCCGGAAGAAGGGCAGCTATGTGCCCGATGTGGAGCGAACCATTTGCATATGGCCATGCTCCGCCTACAATAATGTTTTCCATATTTCGTACCTCATTTCTTATAGTTGTAACACTTAGTTGCTGTGCAGATAAATCTGCAAAATAAAAACGCTCTCACCCCCATACATAGTACAAGGGACGAGAGCGAAAAACTCACGTGTTACCACCCTAATTCACTTGTTTCTCACGATAACAAGCCTTATCAAGTTCGGATAGGAAATGATCTATCGAAACTCTATCGCTATTACGGGCGACCCCGGCGTAGCCTAACCCAAAGGCTCGGTACGCAGCTCGGAGACCATGTTCGGTAAAATCCGCTTTACCCATTCACAGCACATCCGAAGATGATGGGATTCTCTGAAAAGTTTCAGTTGCTTACTCTTTCTCGTCATTGCTATTGTTTGTTATTATACCAAAAGTTTATCAAAAAATCAATGGATTGAGTTAAAAAATCAGAAAATCTAAGTAAATATTAAGATTACTTATTTGAAAGGTTGAAACGATGATGCAGAAAAAGCAAAACTTAAAATCGAATTTATCAAATAGTAACACTTTATAAGTAGTAGTTAATAGTCATATTTTTTACGCAGTGTTCGTGTCCCTACACTTGCGTTGAAATATATTTTTAAAGAAAGGAGACGGTTTGCTATGTCAGATTCTAATAATATTACAGTGCTAAATCCGGGCTTGTATAAGAACTTACTTGCTCAAATCGAAGCCATTTATAAGCACAGCAACGAGCTAAGTTTTAAAACAAGAGCTCGGTACTTTGAGGCAACAAAAAGGTTCTGTAAGTTTTTAGCCGATAATTTTCGTCTACAAAACTTTAAGAACGTGGAAGATCGACACTTTAAAGCCTATGTGGGGCATCTGAAAGAAAACAACTATGCCGCGACTATACAATCCGATCTATCCGGCATACGGTATTTCCATAGAAAATCCGGCAGTAAGAACAGGCTTTCAAAAAATGATAAGCTGTCATTGCCTAAACGTGCGACAGGCGTTAAAGACCACTCGTGGCTGAAAACCGAGATTGATAATATGCGACAGTTGGCTATCGAGCAAGGTCGACAGGACGTGGTGATTGCCATAGACTTTGCCCATGAGTTTGGTTTACGGCTTGAAGAGATTTGCACCCTTAGAGTTGAATACCTTATGTCTGCATTAAAAACGGGTCAACTCGTAATAAAAGGCAAGGGCGGTCAAACAAGGGCTATCGATTTAAGCGCAAAGCAACGCAGTATTATTACCGATAATTTGAACTATGCCAGGTGTTCAGGCAAATATCCAAGAGATTACTTAATCTCAGGTAGCGAAAAGGGCGGCGTTCAACGAGAAAAGCGTTCATTACAGAATTGGATGAGTTATAACAGAAAATATTTTATGGTAGAAAATCGTGAGGATTTCAGTGAAGACGGTAAAAAGAAAAGGACCGAAACAATCTCTTGGCACAGTCTGAGACACACCTACGCACAAAGAACCTATGAAGAAGCGTTAAAAGAAAGACCGAAGAAAGCTCGGAAGATTGTAAGCGAAAACTTAGGTCACCACAGAACCGAAGTAACAAGAATCTATTTGGCTGATAAGCCTAAGAAATGATTTATTAATTAAAATTATGAAGGAAGAATTTAAATTGACGATAATATCCTGCTGACTAAACTGACAGGATTGATATATAGGGACAAACAAAGGAAGTAAAGGAAAAACAAATTTAATAGAGTCCAGACTTGCAGGTTGCCCACCTGCAAGCATACATATCTTACATACCTTGCAAAACTCAAAGGCAAGGACAAGAAGGAGAAGTCGAAATTGAGATTGAGATATGTAGAAAGGAAATCGTATGATGTATTTTTATATGCATCATCTGATTTGGGCAACTTTCGTAAATACGCTTAGGAATAGCGGACAACATCTCACGCATATAGTTTATGCACATAGGAGGTACTCGGTATGAAGACATTTGCACCGATTAACGTTATTGTCCACTATCCCACAACGGAAGAAGGATGGCGAGAACTAAGAAGGCGTGTAGCCGGTGTTCACGCCGATGGAGTACTTAATAGCATTTCTAAGTTAGATTGCCCAATCAGAGAAAAGGAAAGACTGCTTAATGCGATTATAAAAGATACAAAAGAACAGATTAAAGCCGAACAGAAAAAGTAGTCTGAAAAAAGTGACCGCCTCACATTTTTTGTGAGGCGGTCGTCCATTAAAGAGTGATACGATCCTTAAAATATTTCTCCCAAGATTTAAGGCTAATTTGTTTTCGCTCATTTTCCCAAAGCCTAACCATATTTGCATCTACACCTATGAGCCGTGCATATGGTCTTTTACCGAGATTAAGACTTTCTCTGTGTTCTCGTATTAGTTTGCCTTGTCCGACTGCTATAAAGCGGTTATAATCATCAAGAAGGTCATATACAGGGATATTATAGAGTTTGGAAAGCTTGTCCGCTATGGTTTTATCAAAGCCGTTGTGATTGCCTGTTTCAAGATTTATGTATGTGCTACGAGCAATACCAACAATCTGCGCCACTTCTTTTTGCATAAGACCTAATTTATGTCGGCAAAATCTCAAGCGGTCGGGTATGTTATCAATATCTTCGTAAGAGTGGTATTGCTTGTTAAATAACTGTGCTTCGAGCAGTTTTCTCGGAGCCATAAGTCTAAAGCTAAGAACAAACAAAGGAGAGTGTTTTGTTTCGCCGTTTTCGGTGTGCGACATTATATAAATATTTTCCGCAGTCTGCTCGGTAATTCTCCAATGGGGAGTTCTTTTTGTAACCAAAAACTCATTTGTGAGAGGGTTGCATTTTCTATACATCTTGCAGCATAGGTGGCGAGGCGGCTGCCTTTTTCGGCTTTAAAGGTGGAAATTCCTTTTATAAGACCGATTGTTCCTATGGAAATAAGGTCGTCGTTATCAGCTGAGGTCGAATATTTTTTGGCTATATGGGCTACTAGTCTTAAATTATGCTCTACCAGCTTGTTTCTCGCCTTTATATCTCCGTCGACGGTTTTTTTTATAAGTTCTTCTTCCTCTGCTTTGCTTAACGGCGGCGGAAAAGCGCCGTTTTTCTTGACGTGTAAGGCAATATAAAAAAATACACTTGCGATTCTTGTAAGTAATTCAAAAAACATAAAAATCCCCCTGTTCTCAGTCAATTATATGCTGAGAAGTGGGGGATTTTGTTTGTCCCGAAAATTTTAAGTGCCTGCAATTTTCATAACTAGACTGTGGGGCAAAATCTTGGCTAAAACTCTGTAAAATTTAAATAAGAATTTAGGAGTGTATACAGAACGCGCTTTTGCCGAATATATAAGAGATTTACGAGCTACTATAGCAGGATTGGAGCGGGGCAGAGTGTCGAACATTTTAGAGGTTCCTTTCTCAATATTGGCTACTGGTAAAAATTCAGTATCCATAGGTCCGGGGCATACCGCAAGAACATTTATTTTTTTTGGCTTTAATTCTTCTCTTAAGGCTCTGCTTAAACTCATAACGTATGCCTTTGTAGAACTATATACAGCCATACGGATATTAGGGGCAAAGGAGGCGATAGATGCAATATTTATAATTTCACCAGTCTTTATAATGTAAGGGAGGGTCGCTCTTGTTATAAACGTAAGCGCGGCGCAATTAAGAGTAACCTGGTCGGCGCAGTCTTCGGCGGGAATGTTTTCAAAATATTCAAGCTTTCCAAAACCTGCATTATTTATAAGGAAACGAACCTCCGGCTGACTGTCGCTGAGTGCCTGGCGGAATTCACTAAGGCCATCCTTGCTTTTAAGGTCAATGGGTAAAACGAAACACTTGTCTTTGCCAAGTATTTCGGCTAATTCCTCTAATTTCTCTCTGCGTCTTGCGATAAGCCAGAAGGATTCGATTTCGGGATATTTTTCCTTAAGAGCGATGGCATATTCTTTGCCAAGACCCGAAGAAGCACCCGTAATTATAGCAGTTATCATACTAAAAACCTACCTTTTTAAATTACTGTAAATATTCTACCATATATAGCTTTAAATAGTCAATATGAGCCTTAAAAATAATGCTTGACAAAAAGGTTTTGGGGTGTTAAAATGGTAGAGCCGCATATTGAAGGCTTGTTAAGTTATGCCCTTTTGAGCATACGCCTTACTGTAGCGAGACTGAAATTAAGGCAGGTGCAAAGAAATGTACGCAATTATTGAAACCGGCGGAAAGCAGTACCGTGTAACTGACGGTGATGTTATTTACGTTGAGAAGCTTGATGCTGAAGTTGACAGCGAAGTTGTTTTTGACAAGGTTGTTGCTATCAGCGATGGTGCTCTTAAGCTTGGCGCTCCTTACGTAGAGGGTGCTACTGTTAAGGGTGTGGTTTTAAAGAACGGCAAAGGTAAGAAGGTTACCGTATTTACCTATAAACCCAAGAAGGGTTGTGCCCGTAAAAAAGGCCACAGACAGCCGTACACTAAGGTTGAAATTAAGGCAATCGGTTAATAGTTATGACCGAAGTTAAATTTTTGGCTGATAATGGCACACTTTGCGGTTTTATTATCAGCGGTCACAGTTCTGTCAACTGTGATGATGACGATGGAAAGCTTGTTTGCAGCGCAGTTTCTTCTGCGGCATATATGGCGGCTAATACAATTACCGAAATAATAGGCGATAAAGCGGATATAGAGGTTGATGAAGCCTTACTTTTTGTAAAGGTTAAAAACCCAAGTAGTGCTTCTACTATGGTAATTGAAGGTTTAAAGCTCCATTTAACACAGCTTTCGTATCAGTATGATGACAGAATATCTATACTTTCGGAGGTGTAGTCATGTTAAAGATTAACATTCAGTTATTCGCCCATAAAAAAGGTATGGGTTCTACTAAGAACGGTCGTGACAGTGAGTCTAAACGTCTTGGCGTTAAGCGTGCCGATGGTCAGTTTGTGTTGGCAGGCAACATTTTAGTTCGTCAGCGCGGCACACACATTCACGCCGGCAATAATGTAGGCAAGGGTTCTGACGATACCTTATTCGCTCTTATTGACGGTAAGGTTAAGTTTGAACGCGTAGGCCGTGACCGCAAGCAGGTCAGCATTTACGCTGTAGAGCAATAATTTTAAGGCTCAGGTGGATTCCTGAGCCTTTTTTAATCTTAAATTAAGGATAAAGAATATGTTTATTGATGTAGCTAAAATTCATCTTAAGGCAGGAAACGGCGGAAACGGCTGCGTTTCCTTTCACAGAGAAAAATATGTAGCTGCAGGTGGCCCTGACGGTGGTGACGGAGGCAGAGGCGGTAATATCGTCTTTAAGGCTGACGATAACCTTTCCACCCTTGCAGACTTCAGATATAAAAGAAAATACGAAGCTGATAACGGTGAAAACGGCAGAACTTCACGCTGTACCGGTAAATCGGCTGATGACCTTGTCATAAGAGTTCCAAGAGGCACTCTTATTAAGGATGCTGAGAGCGAAAAAATAATTGCCGATATTTCGGGGGATGAAGAAATTATTATTGCCCGCGGAGGTAACGGCGGCTTTGGTAATCAGCATTTTGCTCACGCCACAAGACAGCTTCCCCGCTTTGCTAAACCCGGTGCTCCCGGCGATGAACTTGACGTTATACTAGAGTTAAAGCTTTTGGCTGATGTAGGTCTTATAGGATTTCCTAACGTTGGTAAATCAACCTTAGTTTCGGTAGTAAGTGAGGCAAAGCCTAAAATTGCAAACTACCATTTTACCACTCTTACTCCTGTTTTGGGAGTTGTAAGAATGGGTGAGGGCAGTTCCTTCGTTATGGCAGATATACCCGGTCTTATTGAAGGCGCAGGCGAAGGCGTTGGTCTTGGTCATGAATTTTTGCGCCATGTTGAAAGATGCAGGCTCCTTGTGCATATTATTGACGTATCGGGTAGTGAGGGCAGAGATCCTGTTGAAGATTTTAATACGATTAATAATGAGCTTAAAAAGTTCAGCGAAGAATTATCAGAGCGTCAGCAGATTGTCGTGGCGAATAAATGCGACCTTACCGACGACGAAACGGTTGAAAAGGTAAGAAAGCATTTCACCGACTCAGGTTATGAATTTTTTGCGATTATGGCACCTATTAAAGAGGGAACAAGCGAGCTTATTAACCATATTGCCGCTACTCTTGCCACTCTGCCTCCCGTAAAACGCTATGAATCGGAAATTGAGCCTTATGAAACTCATATTGTTAAAAAGGAACTCAGAACCTTTACCGTTCGTACCGAAAACGGAGAATATTTTGTTGAAAACTGTGATTGGATAGAGCGCATTATGAATACCGTTGACCCCGACGACTATGAGTCATTGCAGTATTTTGAGCGAGTTCTTCGCAGCAGCGGTATAATTAACGCTCTGATTAGGGCAGGAGTACAAGAAGGAGATATCGTTCATGTCAACGATTTTGAATTCGAATATGTATTATGATGAAAAAAAGGTAAAGCTTATGAATCCCGCGGTGCTTTCCTTTGTTGGAGACGCGGTATTTACTTTGCTGGTTCGTGAAAGATTAGCCGACGTAAACCGCCCCTCAGGTCAGCTTCATAGTCTTTCGGTAGGCTTTGTTTGCGCCGGAGGTCAGGTTAAGGCTTTTGAGCTTATTAAGGATATGCTAAGCGAAGAAGAAACCGAGATTTTTAAAAGGGGTAGAAATTTCCATACCGGCAGAACGCCTAAAAATGCAAGCGGTAAGGATTATCATACTGCGACGGGAATAGAAACTCTTTTCGGATATTTATATCTTTCTTCAAAAACAGACAGATTAAATGAACTTTTTTTACCCATATGGCAGAATTTTTCTGACAGTATCAAGGAGGATTTGTGATGAAAAAAGTTTTAGTATTGTTTTTAACGGCGATTATTTTTAGCTTTTTTTGTTCTTGCAAGAAAGAACCTGAATTTCCCGACAGAGAGGCGCATATGAATAATAATGTATCCACCTATACCTATTCCGAGTATGAAGAAAATGCTAAGAAAGAAAAACAGGAAAAAATCGACAGAATAAAAAATGCCGAGTGGAAGAAAAACCCCGAGAAGTATAAGCTTATCGCTCTTACCTTTGACGATGCGCCAAGTTACAGCACAGCGACAAATAATAACACCGTCAAAATTATTGATGCTATTAATAAATATGAGGGCGCGGGAACTCTATTTTGCATTGGTAAAAATATAGATTCTAACGGAACGGCCCTTCTTGAGTACGCTTTGGAACTGAATTTTGAACTTGCCAATCATACCTATAATCATAATTATCTGGATAAGCTTTCAAAAAGTGAGGTTAAGGACGAAATTTTGTCTTTAAATAAGCTTATTAATGAAAAACTGGGTGTTACTCCAAGATTTGTCCGCCCTGGTTACGGTAATGTTAATGATACTGTTTTTGAGGTGACTACTGAGCTTAAAATGCCGGTTATATGGACTGAAATCAAAGGGATTTCCGACTATTCCCCTGAAAGCACGGCGATGTTTATTGAAAATAAGGTTGTAAACGGAGCAAAAGACGGAGCAATAGTTTTACTTCATGGTAATATAGATAATACGGCGTCGGCGATGGAAAATATCTGTAAACGGCTTTACGAAAAAGGCTACCGTTTTGTTACGGTTAGTGAGCTTTTTGAATATAAGGGAATAAAGAACATTCCTACTGACAAAATGATAGAAAATGCTGGGTTTAATTGACAATTATAAGAATTTATGGTATAATTCTCGAAAACAAGGCGGTGTTGTTGTGGATAAAATTATAAGTGCTTTAATTACTTTTATTATGATTTTTTCTCTTTGTGCTTGTAGGGAAGAACCAAGGTTCCCTGACAGAGAGGCTCATACAAACAACGTATCGACACAGACTTATTCTGAATATACCGAAAGCGTGGAAAAGGCGGCTAAAGAAAGGCGCGACAAAATAGCTAATGCCGAGTGGAAGAAAAATCCTGAGAAGTATAAGCTAATTGCCCTCACCTTTGATGATGGCCCTAATTATAAAACTGCGAAAAATAATAATACCGTAACTATTATAGATGCTCTTAATAAGTATGAGGGCGCCGGTACTATTTTTGTTCGTGGCGATAATGTTGAGAATAATGGAACGGCTCTTCTTCAGTATGCTGTAGACGGCGGCTTCGAACTTGCTAATCACACTTATAGCCATCCCGACCTCACTTCGCTTGGCAGGGATAAAATTCGCGAACAAATTCAGAAAACCAATGATATTATTTATAACAGAATGGGGATAAAGCTTCGTTATATCCGTCCAGGATACGGTAATGTTAATGCCGACGTTTTTGCTGTTACCAAGGAACTTAATATGATACCCATCTGGACTACCGATGAACTCAAATCCAAGGATTATGATGAACTTTCTACTCCGCAAACCGTTTCAAATACTGTTGTTAACGCCGCCTATGACGGTGCTATAGTTATTTTGCATTGTTGGCCTGATAATACTGCAGGCGCAATAGAGGATATGTGTAAACGCCTTTACGAAAAGGGCTACCGTTTCGTTACTTTAAGCGAAATGTTTGAATTTAAAGGAATAAAAAATCTGCCTACGGATAATTATGTTTATAGGGCAGACGAAAATAGCTAAAGTGACTGCTTTTTTAAAGCGGTCACTTCTTTGTGAGGAGAAATTTATGGATAGTATAGATTTAAAGATAATTTCTACATTATCAAGGAATGCAAGAACTACGGTTAAAGAACTTGCTGAGCAGGTGTTCCTTTCTTCGCCGGCAGTTACATCTCGTATAGAAAAACTTGAAAAAGATAAAATTATAAAGGGCTACCACGCTGATATTGATTTTGAAAAACTGGGTGTTTTATGTTCTGCCGTTATAAATTTCACCTTAGACAGCGACCTTGAAACAGAATTTTTAAACTATATTAAATCACAGCCTCAGGTTAAAAAGTGCCTTTGCATTACGGGTGAATTCACCCACATAATGCGGGTGCAGTTTAAGAGCCCCAAAGCTCTGCATGTCTTTATAAAAAGACTTGAATTTTACGGTAAGGCAGAGGTCTATATGATTATGGATTGCGTTAAGGATGAATCTGCTCAAGCACAGGAGGAGATAATATAAATTGACAGTACCGAGAAATCGGGAAACTCTTGCTATTATGGGGAAAAAGTGGTATAATGATAAGCGGATAATTTTGTCCGCCTTATTATGAAAATAAAATAGGAGAAAATAATATGAAAAAGTACGATTATGTTATTGTGGGCGGCGGTCTTTTTGCGGCTACCTTTGCTCACGCTGCAACCTCCCGCGGTAAAAAATGTCTCATTGTAGAAAAGCGTAACCACTTGGGCGGTAATATCTACTGTGAGAACATTGAGGGTATTAACGTTCACAAATACGGCGCCCATATTTTCCATACCAGCAATCGCACTGTTTGGGAATTCGTTAATTCTTTGGTTGAGTTTAACAGATATACTAATTCTCCCGTTGCCAATTATAAAGGTGAAATTTACAATATGCCTTTTAATATGAATACCTTTTCTAAAATGTGGAGTGATGTAAGAACTCCTGCAGAGGCAAAGGCGCGAATTGCGGAGCAAACTGCTAAAATAAAGGACGAGCCTAAAAATCTTGAAGAACAGGCAATAAGCCTTGTTGGTGAAGATATTTATAAAAAGCTTGTTAAGGGCTATACCGAAAAACAATGGGGCAGAGACTGCACCGAGCTTCCCGCCTTCATTATCAAAAGGCTTCCGGTAAGATATACCTATGATAATAACTATTTCAATGATTTGTTCCAGGGTATACCTATGGGTGGCTACAATGTTCTTATAGACAAGCTTTTTGAGGGCTGTGATGTAGAACTTAACGCTGATTATAATGAGGATAGAGAAAAATATGACGTTCTCGGCGAAAAAGTGCTTTATACCGGTACTATTGATTCTTTCTATGATTATAAATTCGGAAAGCTTGAGTATAGAAGCCTTAGATTTGAATCCGAAATATTAGACGAAGAAAATCATCAGGGCGTTGCCGTTGTAAACTACACAGACAGAGAAACTCCATACACCCGTATTATTGAGCATAAGCATTTTGAATATGGAACTCAGGAAAAAACCGTTATTACCCGTGAATATCCTGCTGATTGGCAGGAGGGTATGGAACAGTATTATCCTGTTAACGATGAGAAAAACCAGACCTTATATCAGAAATACGCCGACCTTGCTAAGAATGAATCCAATGTGATTTTTGGCGGAAGACTTGCTGAGTATAAGTATTACGATATGGATAAGGTTATTGAATCAGCATTCGCTCTTATAAATAAAGAGTTTTGTTAAGGAGAATTATTATGTCAGAAAACAATGTTAAAGTAAGCGTAATTATGCCCGTATATAAGGTTGAGGACTACGTAGGTAAGGCAATTGAGAGCATACAGGCTCAGACCCTTACCGAGTGGGAGCTTTTTGCCGTTGATGACGGTTCTCCCGACAATAGCGGTAAAATCTGTGATGAATATGCCGCAAAGGACAGTCGTATTAAGGTTATTCATCAGGCGAATGCAGGTGCTCCTGCCGCCAGAAATGCCGCTATGGATAAGGCTGTGGGCGAGTATATGTACTTTATGGATTCAGACGACTGGACCGAGCCTACTATGCTTGAGGATATGTATAATATTGCCCGCGAAAATGACAGACAGCTTGTTATTGCAGGCTATTATATCGATACTTATTATAATGATGAAGAAAAGTTTACTCAGGAACAGGTTGTAGATTCTGTTATTTATAAAACTCAAAAAGAATTCAGAGAAAACGCACATAAGCTTTTTGACAAGAATCTGCTTTATACTCCTTGGAACAAGCTTTTCTCAGCTCAGTATTTAAGAGAAAATAATATTTATTTTCCCAACACCTTCTGGGACGATTTCCCCTTTAACCTGAGCGTTGTCAGAGATGTTGAGAGGGTTGCCGTTACCGATAAAAAATATTATCACTTTATAAGAAAACGCGCTGAAAGCGAAACCGCCCGATACAGAAGCGATATGTATGATAAGCGCGAAGAAGAAAACGGCTGGATGAACGAACTTTACGGGCATTGGAACATAATGAATGGTGAGGTTGAAGAATTCTTATCAAGACGTTATATTGAAAGAATTATCGGCTGTATTGAAAACGTTACCAATAAAAACTGTACCCTTTCTACTGCTGAAAAGAAGGAACAGATTAAGAGTATGATATGCTCAGAGACCTCTCAAAAAGCAGTTAAACTAGCACACCCCAGCTCTCTTTATATGAAGGTTCTTCTTTTGCCGATAAAATGGAAGAGTGTTTGCCTTATGTATATGATGAGTTGTGTTATTTCTAAGGTTAAATCTACTAATACGAAACTTTTCGCTAAATTAAAGGCAGGAAGATAAAATGAATAACGCACCGTTTTTTAGCGTTGTTATGCCTGTTTATAATGTGGAAAAATGTCTTGAAACAGCGGCAAACAGTGTGCTTTTACAGTCTTTTAGTGATTTTGAGCTTATTTTAGTGGATGATTGCTCTCCTGATAAAAGCGGAGAAATCTGCGATAAACTTAAAGAAAAAGATGAAAGAATAAAGGTGATTCATAAAGAAAAAAACGGGGGACTTGGTTATGCCAGAAATACCGGTATCCGCGAAAGTCTTGGCCAATATATTTTATTTATGGATTCTGACGATATAATCGAGAAGGAAACCTTAAATATTCTTTATGGATATATCAATGAGAGTAATGCTGATATCTATGCTTTCGGTCTTGTACAGGATTATATTGACGGGTCCGGCAACGTGTTGAAAAGCAGCAACGTGAATTTGAAGAAAGATTTCGCAGATAACAGCGCAGATATTGCGCGCCTTGCAATAGATATGGATTTACAGCGTAATTTTGCATACGCCTGCAGTAAAATTTACAAATCCTCCTTCCTTAAAGAAAATAATTTCCTCTTTACCGACGTATGCCTTATGGAAGATTTTGTTTTCAATATAGAGGTGTTTCCCAAAGCCAGTAAAATAGTTGTTATTGAGGAGGTTTTATATCATTATATAAAGCCTCCCCATACCACTCTGGTTTCAACATATAATTCTAAATTTTACTCGCTTTGCAAAATGCGTTATAGTAAAGAATATGAATTGCTAGAAAAATGTGGCGTAACAGAGGAAAGATATTATCAGGCTATATGTGATATTTATATAAAACATATACTTTCGGTATTTGTGCGCGATTTAAGTGATAGCTCTAAACTTAACCGAAAAGAAAGAATATCCCATATAAAAGATGTTTTAAACGATATTGAAAACATAGAGATTTTGAAAAAAAGCCATTCAAACTCCAAAGCTATAAAGATGCTTGAAATTATTTTTAAAAACCGAATGGTTATTCTTTCGGCTATGTTGGCTAAAATTTATTCGGTGCTTCAAAAGTCCAGAAATAAATAGCGCAGAAGATGTTAAAGAGTGGTGTGATATGAAAAGAGTATTGGTTTACGGAATATCCGGCGGTCCGGGTGGCGTAGAAACTGTTGTTAAAAATATAATTTTTAATGCAGATGCTTCTGAAATAGGATTTGATATTCTCACATTTTACGATAACATTGAATATGCAGATGAATATAAAAAGCTTGGCGTTAACATTTATAAAATAACATCAAGAAGTGAAAACCCCGTTAAAAACAAGAAAGAACTTAAAGAATTTTTTCGGGAAAACAGCAGTAAATATTATGCTGTGTGGTGCAATCTTGCTGAACTTATCAATATAGATGTTTTGAAAATTGCAAAAAAATACCGTATAAAAAAGCGCATAATACATTCTCACAGTGTGGCAAGCACTAGAAATAAATTACTTACTATGCTGCATTATTTTAATAGGATTTTTATAGGTAAAATTGCTACTGACTTCTGGAGCTGCTCGCTTCCTGCGGGGAAATGGTTTTATAATGAGAAGATTTTAAATTCAGATAGATTTATGGTAATAAAAAATGCCATTTATCCCGAAAAACATCTTTTTAACGAAGAAATTCGCCGTTCTGCCAGAGAGGAACTGGGAATTAAGGAAGAGCTTGTTGTAGGTCATGTGGGAAGACTGTCTATAGGAGAAAAAAATACTCTTTTTTTGCTTGAGATATTTAAAGAAATTTTAAAAGTAAAGCCTGAAGCCAAACTGCTCTTAGTTGGGGACGGCAGAGACAAGCAAATTGTTGATGAAAAAATTCGTGAGCTTCAAATTGAAACGGCTGTTGTAAGGTTCGGACACAGAAGTGATGTCAATCGCCTTATGAACGCTATGGATGTTTTTGTCCTACCGTCAAAAATGGAGGGACTGGGAATTGTTCTTATAGAAGCGCAATCCTGCGGTCTGCCTTGTTTTACTTCGGCTGATGTTGTGCCGAGTGAAGTTAAAATAACCGAAGCTCTTGAGTTTATCAGTCTTTATAAAACTGCTGAATATTGGGCAAAAGAGATAGTTTCCTTTAAATGCAATGACCGTTGTTCTAAAACTGAGGAAATTGTAAAAGCGGGATATAGTATAAAAGAGGAGTCAAAAAGAGTCTTGGAATTGCTGGTGAATTAAATGAATATTAGTAATAAAATTAAAACTATATCCGATGCTTTGTTAAATAAGCATAATTTTGCACTTGTTTATATTTCTGCATTACTGCTTCGAAGTGTGTTTTTTCTTCAGGTTTATGTGGATATAGTATGTAAAATATGTCTTTTTTGGGGAATTTTAATTGCGCTTTGTGATTTGATTAAATATAAGGGCAAGTTTTTTAAAGCGGCAGATTCTTTTTTGCCTCTGATTTTATGCGTATCCTACGCTGTAAGTATAGCACTCAATTACGGATACTCTCTCTACGGTGGAATTAAAAACCTTATGTATTTAGGTATTTATTTCTTTGTACTTTTAAGTATACGATATGATGGTAAAAAAGAGGATTTTTATAAGTTTATAAAAAGAAATAACGATGTTTTTATAGCTATAAATACGCTTATAGGTATTGCATCTATAATTACGTTCCTATTTTCTGTGAAAACTATATATCATGTAGGAACTGACGCTTATAAGGTGGGCTTTTGGTTTAACCGCTTAAACGGTGTTTGTAACTCAAATATGGAAACTGTAATGGGGCTTGTTTCGGTAGCGCTTTGTATTATAAATCTTTATCTTTGCAAAGGAAAGATAGGCAAAATAAAAATTTTGTATATAGCAAATTTTGTTGTTCAGTTTATTTATTATTCCCTTTCCGGTTCCCGCGCCGCCACTATTTGCTATGCCGTTATGGCAGTCATTATTATAGCGTTTTGGGGATACCCTGTATTCAAAAACAGGTTTGGTAACCTTAAAGCCATTCTTTGTGTTGCGCTTTCAGTGGTAATTCTTCTTGTGGGAGAATTCGGTTTGACCAAGGCAACTCAGTTTATGATGAAAAATGCTACTTACGGCGTCAATCTTATAATGGGAATTGACAATAATGATGATAATTCGATTAACTTTCAACGGGTAGAAGATTTTGAAAACGGTGATATTACCAATAACCGTGCGGCTATGTGGACAGCTGCCTTTAAAATTATTAAGCAGTTTCCGGCTTTTGGTGTAGCCTATGCTTCACAAATGGATATTGATGGTAATATTAATCCCAAAATAGATGCATCGGTTTTTGATGAAAAAGATTTATCGGCACTGAATGCGGCAGGATTTTATTTCCATAACGGTTTTGTGCAGATGATACTCTGCGGAGGAATAGTATTTTTTGCGATTTTTATGCTTTTTGTTATTAAAAAGGCTTGGAAATTTATAAAATATCTTTTTAAACGGGATAATAAAAAATCTAAATATTATGTGGTAGTTGTTATCTTGTTTGCACTTATTGCATCACTGCTTGTTGATAACATTGTAGAGGTGCATATAATGTTCAGCGGACAGGACTCTGTAGCCGCAATTTTATGGTATACTCTTGGATGCGGATTGTTTATAATAGATAGTGAAAAGAAAATTGAGGTTGCTGTTGATGAGTAAGAAGTATAATTTTTTAATTATGTATGAAGTTACCACAAGAGAAATGGAAAGCATTATTCTTCTTGGTAATGAGCTTAAAAGCAGAGGATATACTGTAGATTATTTCAGCTTTGAACATGCAAATCTTAAAAAATATCTTCAGAACAAAAAAATAATTAAAAAATACTATAATAACGTTGAAGTTGTTCTTATGCCTTCTTTGTATCACGATAAAGAAGTGTATTATCTTGTAAATTACGTTTGTGGTAAATGTAAAAATATAGTTAATCTACGCTGGGAACAGACCTTTAATTATGCAAATGAAACAAACTATGACAGCTATCATTATCCTCACGGTGATGCGAGAAAGGGCTATCACTTATGTTGGGGAGATAATAGCTATCAGTGTATGCAAAAGGCAGGGGTTGATAAATCCAAACTTCTGCTTTGTGGTCCTGTTCATCTTGATTTTTTAAGAGAACAGTTTAAGGATTACTATTACAGCAGAGAAGAACTTTTTGATAAATATCATATTCCAACCGATAAAAACTGTGTGCTGTTTATTTCTTCCTTTGCTATTGCCACAAGAACACAGCGTCAGGTAAAATTAGAGGAACAAAGCGCCGGACAAGCATTGTTTGGCGATGCTGTTCAGAAACAGCAGATAACAAGAAACGCCTATCTTGATTGGATAGAAGCTTTACTTCAAAAAGATACCTGTACTTTTATATATCGTCCTCATCCGGTAGAAAACGTCTTGGGTGATTTAGAGGAACTTTGCAAAAAGTATAATAATTTCCGTGTAATTTCTGACTATTCGGTTAAACAGTGGATTTTACGTTGCGATGCTCTCGTTACTTGGGTTAGCACCTCTATTGCAGAGGCTTTTTATGCGGAGAAAACCTGCCTTATAGCCCGTCCTCATAAGATTGAACAAAGTGAAGATATGTGTCTTTATAAGGATGCTAAAATACTTTATACGAAGGAAGAATTTGTAGAAGCGGCTGAGAAAAAGGCAGAACTTACGGTTTCTCCCGAAGTGATGAGAGAATATTACGACTACGGCGAGATTCCGTCGTATATCCGTCTTTGTGACGAGCTGGAAAGAATTATAAAGGATAAAGAGGATAAATTCCCGTGGGATGATGAAAAAATCAGGGAATTTAAATCTCATAAATGGAAATTTGTAATACAGAGTATGCTTGTGGCTGTGTATATTCCTATTCTTAATTTAATGGGAATATTAAGGGAAAAGACAGGAGTTTCTTACGGCTCCCTTAATAATAGAGTTGACAGCTATAGAAAATCACTTACTACAAGACATATAAAATTAGCAGACGAGCAAACCATAAATGATATGAGTGAAAAAATAAGTAAATTTATGTAAAATACTCAAAATAATAACGGTGATATAAGTGAACAAACTAAAATATCTGCTACAAAATACGGCTATTTTTGCAATAAGTCAGTTTACCTCAAAGGTAATGGTGTTCTTGCTGTTGCCGTTATACACTTCCTATATGACGACTACCGAGTACGGTAGCGCAGACCTTGTATTTTCAACTATTAGCCTGCTGCTCCCTGTGTTTACGGTACAGATTGCCAGCGCGGTAATGCGTTTTGCTATCGAAGATAAGGAAAAAGGTAATCTTTATTACATAAAAGGGTTAAAGGTAACATTAATCGGCTTTGTTATTTTGCTTTGTTTACTTCCTGTTTTTATAAAAATCAATATTTTCGGAGAAAATTTATATCTTTTTTATATATTGTATTTAGCTAATGCGGTATATAATTTGCTAAGTTACTATGCCCGCGCGATAGACAGACTTAAACTTGTTGGTATAGTTGGTGTAATAAATACAGCGGTAGTTGTAGGCGCGAATATAGTTTTGCTTATCTTTTTGAAACAAGGTGTTTTCGGCTATCTTATTTCTTATATTGCAGGATATGTTGTAGGCTCGCTTATATTTGCTATAGTAATGAATAGGGATATTTGCATTACCTTTAATAAAAACAGCAAAACTGAAATGCGGGAAATGACAAAATATTCATTGCCTCTTGTGCCAAACAGTATTTCTTGGTGGGGTGTCAGTACCGCAAACAAGTATATAATTAACGGTTATTTGAGTAAGAGCGTTTTAGGTCTTTATTCGGTTGCTCTTAAAATTCCTACTATTATAAATACCATTCAAAATATTTTGGCAGAAGCATTGGTGCTCTCGGTTCTTAAAGAATATGACAGCGAGGAAAAAGATGAAAAATATTTTTCTCTGCTTTATAAAATGTATAATTTCTGTATTACTTTCTTTACGGCAGGAATAATACTTAGCACAAAAATGCTTGCCAAAATACTTTTTGCAAATGATTTTTATGACGGTTGGATATATGTTCCACTCCTTTGCATACCGTCTGTGTGGGGTGCGCTTGCGGGGTATCTTGGAACGTTTTATTCTGCCTCAAAAAAGAATAACGGTATGTTTTTATCAACGGTGCTTGGCGGAGTTATAACGATAGTTTTTTCTTTTGCTACTATTAAAACTATGGGAATTATAGGAATTATAATAGGCAACGTTATTTCCTATTTCGTAATTTTTTTATATAGATATATCGATACGAAAAAATTTGTTAATCTGAAAATAAATATGTTCAAAGATGTAATAGGCTGGTTATTGCTTTTTGCTCAGTCTCTTGCAATTATGTATCTTGAAAATGCATTGCTTTATTATTCAATAAATGTTATTTGTGTATTACTGATACTATTACTTAATAAAGACCTTTTAGGTATGTTTATAAAGGTTATAAAAGACAAGTTGTTTAAAAGGAGAGCATAATGAAAAACATTGCAATAATTACTGCTCGCGGGGGTTCTAAAAGAATTCCCAAGAAAAATATAAAGGAATTTTGCGGTAAACCTATCATAGCCTATTCTATTGAGGCAGCTATTAACAGCGGTGTGTATGATGAGGTTATGGTGTCTACCGATAGCGAAGAAATAGCAAAAATAGCTAAAAAGTATGGAGCAAAGGTTCCTTTTCTCAGAAGCGAGGCAACCAGTAACGACTTTGCGACAACAAGAGATGTGCTTATTGAGGTTGTTGATGAATATAAAAAGCTTGGTAAGTCTTTCGATATTATGACCTGTATTTATCCTACTGCTCCTTTCGTTACTGCTGAGAAGTTAAAAAATGCGGTAGAAAATCTTGTTAAAAGCGATGCTGACTGGCTTATGCCTGTGGTTGCGTATAGTTTTCCTCCTCAGAGAGCTGTGGTAATAAGAAACGGAAGCCTTGAATATCAGTATCCAGAGTTTAAAAATACTCGCAGTCAGGACCTTGAACCTATTTATCATGATTGCGGACAGTTTTACGTTTACAGATTGGATGTATTTACCGGTGAAAAAGAAGGCACAGGAAAGATTTTGCCTCTTGATATGCCGGAGGAGGAAACACAGGATATAGATAATATGTCTGACTGGGCAATAGCGGAAATCAAATATCAAAAGTTTATCGAAAATAAATAGAACGGAGTGAAGAAATGGATAAAGCCGCCTCTATAAAAAGGGATTACAGGACGGATAATTTTATTCGCTTTCTTCTCGATGGAAAAAGAGAAATAACCCAAGAGGAGGTCGAGATAAGAAAGAAAAATCTCGACCTTTCTTTGCTTAACGGGCCCTTTGCGGTGGCTATGATAGCTCCCGATTATTCAGGTATACCTTTTGGTGAAAAGGATGTGTTTTTCGGTTATTACGAAAAATACATAAAGGAATATTTGTTTAAAATAGATATTTCTGCCTACACCTATATGAACAGCTTTAATAATATTGTAGTACTGCTTGCCTATAACGGAAAAGAAGCCGTTACAGACAGTATTAACAGCATTTTTATAAAGCTACATGAAGAACTTATTGAGAAATTTTCTCTTGAGGTTTTTATAGGTATAGGAAATATTGTCGATACTTATAACGGATTGGCAGAATCAACGGCAAATGCTCAGGAAATGCTGAGCTTTAAGTATCAGTACGCTGATAGGGGAGTAGTAAATATTGCTACTATCGTTAAATTTCAGTATAATATAAGCCGAGGTAACGGTATAGAATTTGAAAGAGTTATAGGTTGTTTTAAGGACGGAAACTTGGGAAAGATGGAGATTCGCCTTAATGAACTTGTAGAGAGCGTCAGACACCGTCCTAACGTTTCGGGAACAAGTATCAGAAGAACTTTAGTAGAACTAGCGGTGCATATACTTCATACTGCTTCAAATGCCGGCGTTGATGTTGATTCGGTTTTGGGCAATACCGACCCTTACCGTTTTATAATCAGGCAAAATCATACAGAGATTATTACCGAATGGATTATGAAAATAAGTTCAAAACTATTAAATCTTATTCATAATAGGCATCAGACGGAAGAAAAAATAGTCATACAAAAAGCAAAATCCTATATAGAAGAAAATCTTTCGGATATTAATTTGGGTCTTATGCAGGTAAGCAACGTAGTGGGGCTTTCTAACACCTATTTAAGTCAGCTTTTCAAAAAAGAAACAGGTGTGGGAATAACTAATTATATAACCGAAATGAGAATTGAAAGAGCAAAACAACTTCTTGCGGAAACTTCACTTTCAGCAGCAGAGATTTCACGGCAGGTAGGCTTTGTTTCTGCAGGATATTTTGGACAGGTATTTAAAAAAAATGTAGAAGTAACACCTCAGGAATATAGAAGAAACACCTTAAAAAATTAACATAATCGCGAAATTTTAATATTGAATAACCTTTATAATAATCGTAAAATAGTGGCATAAGCTATTTTGCTAGGAGGAACGGACAACTTGAACAGTATGTGGGAAAAGGTCATGAACGGCGAGGTTTATACTATTGCCGAGATGTCCGGTAATCATGCAGGAAGTTTGGAAAACGCGTTGGCAATTGTACACGCCGCCAAAAAAGCTGGTGCTGATTGCCTTAAAATTCAGACTTATACAGCCGATACAATCACCCTTGACAGCGACAACGAATGTTTTTATATTCACGGCGGAACATGGGACGGCTATCGTCTTTATGAGCTTTATAAGGAAGCGGGAACTCCTCTTGAGTGGAATAAAGTAATTAAAGAGGAATGTGAAAAGGTGGGAATAGATTTTCTTTCGACCCCCTTTGACAAAACGGCGGTTGACCTTCTTGAAGATATCGGCGCTGAGATTTATAAAATAGCTTCTCCCGAGCTTATTGATATTCCTCTTATTGAATATGTGGCATCAAAGAAAAAACCGATGCTTATTTCTTGCGGTATGGGAAGCGAGGAAGAAATAAGAGAGGCAGTGGAAACCTGTCTTAAACAGGGTAACGATAAGGTGATTCTTCTTAAGTGCTGCAGCGATTATCCTGCACAGTACGATGAGATGAACCTTAACGCTATTCCCGATATGCAGAAGAAATACAATGTGAGAGTTGGCCTTTCCGACCATTCAATGGGAAGTCTTGCTTCGGTTGTTGCGGTTTCTCTCGGCGCTTTAGTTATAGAAAAGCATATGTGCTTAAGTCGTGATATAGAAAATCCTGATTGTTCGTTTTCTATGGAACCGGCTGAATTTGCACAGCTTGTAGAGGACGTTAAAAACGCTAAGAAAACTCTTGGCACAGCCAATTATAAGCTTTCTGATGGTGAAGAACGCAGTAAACTCTTCAGAAAATCTATCTTTGTAGCTCAAGATATTAAAGAGGGACAGATATTGACCGATGAAAACATCAGGGTCGTTCGTCCGAGTAATGGTTTGCATCCCAGATACTATAATGGTATTTTGGGCAAAAAAATAACAAAAAACATTTCAAAAGGTACTCCGTTTGACTGGAGTATGATAGAAGAAAAGGAGTAAGTATTATGAAAAAGATTATTGCTTTGGTTCTTTGTTTCTGCCTTTGCCTTACAGTATTTGCAGGCTGTGGCGGTAACGCTAATAAGGGAGTTCTCACAATCGGTCTTGAAGCTGATGTAGATAATTTCGACCCTTTTACCAATCAGCAGGACCCATTTGTAAGATTTATTAACTTTAACTGTTATGAAGCTCTTTTCCATTATGATGAAAATATGCAGCTTGTAATGGACCTCGCAACATCTTACGAAAAGGTAAATGAAACTACCTATACCTTTAAGCTCAGAGAAAATGTTACCTTCCATAACGGTGAAGCATTTACTGCTGATGATGTAATTTACACCATCAATACTATTAAAGATGAAGCTACCGGAGCTTGGAGAAGCAGCCAGTATGCAAACGTTGCAGAAATGAAGGCTATTGACAATTATAACCTTGAAATTAAGCTTTCAGCTCCTCAGGCAGGCTTTATTGATAACCTCGCTTATACTGCAATAGTTTCAAAGAGCACAACACCTGCCAGTCTTACTACTAACCCTGTTGGTACCGGTGCATTTAAGTTCGTAAGCTGGACGCCTAATGACAGTATTAAGTTTGCTAAGTATGAGGGTTATTGGGAGGCTGACAAGGTTGAGCTTAAGGAACTTGTTTTCAAAATCATTCCTGACTCTACCGTTGCTGTAACCAACCTCAAATCAGGGACTATTCAGTTCCTTGGCAGCATTGATATTGAATCGGCTAATGCTGTGGCTGAAGATAAGAACCTTGTTCTTATAGAATCTAAATCCGCAAGCACAATTTATGAGTTTGAAATCGGTCGCCACAATAATTCTGCTCTTGCTAATCCCGATGTAGTTAAGGCTATGTTCCTTGCTTTAGATAAGGAAACCGTTGCTAAACAGGTATTTGGTGGAAAAGCTTCCGTTGCTAAGAGTCCGTTCCCCTCTGTTTCTAAGTATTATGCAGAAGTTGATACCGACGGTTATGATATTGAAAAAGCAAAGCAGTTACTCAGCACAACTCCTTATAAGGACGGATTTGAATTTGAAGTGTTCGTTCTTAACAGTGATGCTGCATCACAGCAGACCTTGATTATTTGGCAGGCAGCTCTTAAACAGCTTGGTATAAATATGAAAATCAATATTAGTGAAATTTCTGTATGGCTTGATGCTTACCTTAATCGTAGCTATGATATGATTGCTAACTACTACTCTATGGTAGGTACTGACCCCTCAACCTATTGCTCTGTTATTATGGCTGCACTTGCAGATTATCAGACCAAGGACCTTCCCGAATTAAACAATCTTATCACTACAAGCGCAAATGGTTCTGATGAAACTGTAAGAGCTAATAATTATAAGCAAATTCAGGAAATGATAGTTAAATATAGACCTGTTGCTTCTTATGTAGAGTGCGCTAACATTAACGGTACCACCGGTGAGTTAAGCGGTGTAACTGTAAATGCTATGGGCCACGGATTCTTTAAGTATGCTACTTTTTCTAAATAAGTAAATTTAAAATTTTGCTGCCTGAGTAAAAAACTCGGGCAGCTTTGCTAGGTTTTAAAGGAGAAAAATTAATGCGTTTTACTTCGACGTTAAAATATATATGCCGCCGTCTTTTAATGTCCATAGCCGTATTATTTATAGTTACGGTTATGATTTTCGTTATAGTGCGTCTTTCTCCCGGTGACCCCGTACAGAGCAGAATCGGTCCTTACGGTGATTACTCGGCTGAGAACGTTGCACGAATAGAAGCGGAAATGGGCCTTGATAAGCCTCTGCCTGTTCAGTACGGTATATGGCTTAAAGATTGTCTTAAAGGCAATCTTGGCGTGTCACTTAGAAACGGTGCCTCGGTTACCGAAATAGTAATGGAAAAGCTTGCGGTCAGCGTTGAGCTTATAATAGTTTCTATTATATTTGCCGTTATTATTTCGATACCTCTCGGTATAATTTCAGGTATAAAATCAGGAAGCCCTATTGACCAGATAGCAAGTGTATTTTCTACGGGTTTTCTCGCTATGCCAAGCTTTTGTACCGGTCTTTTACTTATAGTGGTTTTATCGGTAAAGCTTAATATACTTCCTGCTAACGGTTACGTTTCTTTTGCGGAAAATCCCATGATGAATATACAGTTTCTTTTTATGCCGGCACTGACCCTCGGCCTTTATCTTATAGCAGTGCTGACCCGTTTTGTACGAAGCGAAACTATGGAGGTTGCAACATCAAACTACGTCAGAACTGCAAGAGCAAAGGGACTGCCGTCTTCAATGGTAAATAAAAGATATATACTTAAAAATATCACAACTACGCTGGTTACCGTAGTTGGAATTGAATTTGCAACCCTGCTTGGCGGTACGGTAATTGTTGAACAGCTTTTCGGTTGGTCAGGGCTTGGATGGTATATTTGTCAATCGGTGGCAAACCGCGATTATCCTGCTGTTCAAGGTTCTGTTCTCGTAATAGCGGTAGCCTTCGTGCTTATCAATTTGCTTATGGATATACTTTATGTAATTCTTGACCCTCGTATTGAGTTGGAGTAAATATATGTTGAAAAAGAAAAGTAAAATTAATTTTGTGACAATATTTGCGCTTATTATACTTGCTGTAGTTATACTAATGGTAATTTTCCCATCGCTTTTCACCTCCTATGACCCGCTTGAAGTGAATATGGAAAAGAAACTTTTAAATCCCTGCAGTGAGCATATTTTAGGCACAGACGAATATGGCAGAGATATTTTCTGCCGTATTGTTTACGGTGCAAGAAGTTCTGTTTCGGTAGGACTTGGAACGGCACTTTTGTCGGCACTTTTAGGTGTTCCTCTGGGACTTATAGCGGGTTATTACGGCGGAGTGATTGATAACATTATTATGCGAATAATGGACGCTTTTCAGTCTTTCCCGTCTATACTCTTGGCTATACTTTTAAGCACTATATTTGAAACTTCGGTATTTTCTCTCATACTTACTATATCGGCGGTTAGTTTTCCAAGATTTGCGAAACTAGTACGTGGTAACGTACTTACAATAAAGAAACAGGACTATGTTTTAGCTGCAAAGGTTGCTGGCGTAAGTAAACCATATATTTTATTTAACACTATACTTAGAAACTGTATGTCGGTAGTAGTCGTTCAGTTTTCTATGCTTACCGCTACTGCAATTCTTATAGAAGCAGGTATGAGCTTTTTGGGTCTTGGTCTGAAACCGCCGGCACCGGCTTGGGGTTCCATGCTGTTTTATGCAAATAAGTATATAAATTCAAATATTTCCTATATTTTAAGCCCCACATTCACTATATTTCTTGTGGTACTTAGTATTAATTTGTTGGGCGATGCTTTGAGAGATTTGCTTGACCCTAAAAAGAAGAACTGAGAGTGCAATATGAATATACTTGAAATTAAAAATTTAACCACCAAACTTTCTAGTGACAGAGGTATCGTTACCGCTGTTGATAACGTTAATTTAGAACTTAGAAAAGGCGAAATTTTGGGACTTGTAGGTGAATCCGGCTGTGGCAAAAGTATGACGGCAATGTCTGTTATGCGGCTTTTACCTAAAAATCAGTCGCAAATAGAGGGCGAAATACTTTTTGACGGCAAAGATATGCTGAAAATGAGTGAAAAGCAGGTAAATGAAATACGCGGTAATAAAATTGCTATGATTTTTCAGGACGTAATGACCTCTCTTAATCCTCTTATGACTATTGGTCAGCAGATAATGGAGCCGATGATGGTGCATAAGAATATGGGAAAATCTCAGGCTAGAAAAGAGGCAATAGAGCTTCTTGAAGCTGTAGGAATTCCTATGCCAGAAAAGCGTGTTGACGAATATCCCAATTCGCTTTCGGGCGGTATGCGTCAGCGTGTAATGATAGCTATTGCTCTTTCCTGCACTCCCGAAATATTGATAGCAGACGAGCCTACTACTGCTCTTGACGTGACTATTCAGGCGCAGATACTTGAGCTTATGAAGAAAATCAGAGAAAAGTATGGCACTTCTATAATAATGATTTCTCACGACCTTGGCGTAATATCTGAAATGTGTGACCGCGCTGCTGTAATGTATTGCGGAAATATTGTGGAACAGGGAACAATTGACCAGATATTTGAGAATCCTACCCATCCTTACACAAGAGGCCTTTTAAAAAGTATTCCCGTCCTCGATAAAAAGGTTGATGAGCTTTACAGTATCCCCGGCATTGTACCACCTCTGTATGATTTACCGAGTGGCTGTAAATTTGCCGATAGATGTTTAAGAAGCTGTAATGATTGCACAGAGAAATTACCCGAATTAAGAGAAATAGAAGAAGGACATCTTGTACGATGCATAGGAGGGGAAAAAGTTGAATAATTCTGTTATAGAACTGAAAAATGTAAAGGTATATTTTCCCCAGAATACAGGTTTTAAAAAGACCTATCTTCGCGCAGTAGACGGTATTACTTTTAGCGTAAATAAGGGAGAAACTGTCGGCCTTGTAGGCGAATCGGGTTGCGGTAAATCTACTCTTGGAAAAGCTGTCGTAGGTTTGCTTAATACAAAAGACGGTGAAATTTTCTATCACGGCAAAAATATAAACTCCCTAAAAAAGCAGGGTAAAAACGATTATCGTAAAAACGTTCAGATGGTATTTCAGGACCCCGCTGCCTCTCTTAATCCCCGACTTAAAATCATAGATATTGTTATGGAGCCATTGCTAAATAACGTTAAGATGTCAAAACAGGAAAAGAGAGAACTCGCTATTAAAATGATTGAAACGGTAGGACTTCCTGCCGATGCGGCAGAACGCTATCCACATGAATTTTCCGGTGGTCAGCAGCAGAGAATAGGAATTGCCAGAAGCCTTGTATTAAGTCCTGAGTTTATCGTGTGTGACGAGGCGGTTTCTGCCCTTGACGTATCCGTTCAGGCACAGATACTTAATTTGCTTAAGGAACTCAAAAACAAGTACAGTCTTACCTATCTTTTTATTTCCCATAACTTATCTGTTGTAAAGCATATGTGTGACAGAATTGTGGTTATGTACCTCGGAAGAGCAGTAGAAATAGGTACTTCAGAACAGATTTTTGAAAATCCTCTCCATCCGTATACAAAGGCTCTTATTTCAGCTATACCAATTGCAGGTAAGAAAGAACGTGAAAACAGAATCGTCCTTACGGGTGACCTTCCAAGCCCTGCAGATGAAATAAAGGGTTGTCCTTTTTATAACAGATGCTTTAACTGTGATGAAAAATGCGGAGACAGCATTTGTGAATTAAAGGAAGTAGAAGAAGGACATTTTGTCAGTTGTATAAAAATATAAAGCGGTGTTATCACCGCTTTTTTATTGCATATTTTTTGAAAGTAAGATATAATTATGAGTAGAAAAGAGTGATGATTTTGCATAATGAACTGACACAAAAAGATATAGAAAAAATGAAAGAGGAACTTGAGTACCGTATCGGCGTTTTACGTCCTCAGATTTTAGAGGAGGTCAAATTTGCGCGAAGTCACGGTGATTTAAGTGAAAATTTTGAATATAAAGCCGCTAAGCAGGAACGTGGAAAAAACGAAAGCCGCATCAGATTTTTAAATAATATGATAAAAACGGCGGTTATAATTGAGGATAAGTCGGCTGAAGACGAGGTAGGACTTTTTGATAAGGTTACCTACTATATAGAGGAAGATAACGAAGAAGAAACGGTTATGATTGTAACCACAATGCGCCATGACGCCCTTATGAATATAATCAGCAAAGAATCACCTTTGGGAATGGCTCTTTTCGGTAAAAAGGTGGGCGATAAGGTAAGGGTAGAAGCAGGTGACGGTTATGACGTCGTTATACGAAAAATAGAAAAAGGAGAAGATGACGGAGGCCTTTCTATCCGTAAATATTAATATGAAAAAGTTCTTTAAGTTTCTCGTAAAAACTCTTGCTACTGTTTTTGTGATTTTGATAATAACGGCTACCTGTTTTTGCGGATATTACGGTATTCTGGGGTATAAAGAATATAAAAACGCTATAAAAGAAACCCCAATAGAAACCAAGATTTCCGAAATTACCTCAAGGGACAATTTTGTTAAAAAAGACGACCTTAGTCAAACATATATCAATGCTGTTATAGCAGTTGAGGACCATAATTTTTACAACCACGGCGCGATTAGTTTTTCCTCGCTTACAAGAGCAATAGTTACTAATTTCAGAAAAAAAGAGCTTGTTATGGGCGGAAGCACCATAACACAGCAGGTTGCAAAAAATCTTTATTTTACCCAAGAAAAAACTCTCACCCGTAAGGTTGCCGAAATGTTTATGGCGATAGAACTTGAAAAGCACTATGATAAGGACGAAATTTTTGAGTTTTATGTAAATAATATTTTCTTTGGAAGCGGTTATTACTGTATTTATGATGCTTCTATAGGTTATTACGGTGTAGAGCCTAAAAGTCTTACCGATGAGCAGGCAACTATACTTGCGGGTGTTCCCAACGCACCATCGGTATATTCTCCCGATAATAATACTTATTTGACAATTGAGCGACAGCATCAGGTAATAGATTGTATGATAAAGAGAGGATATCTTACTAAAGAGCAAGGCGAAGACCTTAAAATAAAACAATAAAACAGCAATCAATGATTGCTGTTTTCTATTTGCCAATAATATTTTCTGTTGCACAAAGGAAAGTCACTCATAACTCCGTGCTCAGGGTCGTAAAAAGTTCCTTTAAAGTAAAGGGACCAATGCCAACACCTAGGAGTTTCAAGGCTGAGTAACGCTATTTCGGGTAGTTCTTCTTTTGCTTTTGCTTCTTTTCGTTCTTTTGATAAAGAAATCCCACTTTTTGCAAGGGTTTCTTTCATTTGTTTTAAGGTGGTTTCCTTATCAGTAGAGCATATTTTTATAATTTCCTCAATAGGAAGCCCCGTTAGCATAGCCAGAACTGCCTGTCCGCACTGTAGGTCGGTAGGTTCTTTTACATAAATAGGGGACTTGACTAAGCTCATAATTTCATCCTCTTAATAATGCCCGTTTTTTCTAAAACGGCGTAGAGAATAAACGAGGTAATTATACCGGTAACGCCTTGGAGACAGTTGTAGGGGACTGACATAATTGCCGCGCTGCCAAGACCTATAAATACCCATTCGTAAAACAGATAACCTGCAACCATAACAGCCTCTGCTATAATAGAGGATAAAATATGACGGGATTTCGTGTATTTAGTTTTGGTAAATATATAAACTACAAATGTCATAAGTGCTTTTATAATAGCGGTTGCGGGTATGTAAACGGCATAACCGACAACAAGGTCGCAAATACTGCTGCCGATAGCAGCCGCAGCTATACCGATAGGACCTAAAATAATGCCTGATAGGATTACGAAACAGTCACCCAGATTAACATATCCGCCAAGAGGCAGGGGAATGCTTATATATGTGGCTATAAAAGTAAGGGCAGCGAAAAGTGATGAAAGTACTATAAGTCTTGTACTTTTTTTCATTGCTTTTTACCTCTGTACTTTATGAATTGAAAAACCTTATCAACTATACCGTTTTTTTCGCTGTCACCAGCGGAAAGAACAGAAACCTCGCCGTCTTTCACCACTATATAGGAAACGGGTTTTTTCGTAACTCCCGCACCTGCGCCGCCTGCGACGGAATCATCTTTCTTCTTATCAGCACCGTCAAAAGCGCCTCCGCCAAAACCAAAGGATAGAGAAAATACGGGTATAATCATAGCACCGTCAACGGTGATTGGGTCGCCGAAAACCGAATTTTCTTTAAGGGCATAGATTGCCTTATCGGCGGCAGTTCCTATAATTTCGGAAATTTTATTGTCCATTATAATTACTTCCTCTTATAAAGATTCTCTAAAGGTTATTTTTTCTATTATTATAGTACGTATACTTAATTTTTGCAATAAAAAATCAGTAAACTCTCATTTTAAAGCTTTTATAGCACTTAGGACAGTTACAGGTATGTTTTCCTTTTTTGCGTGGAAGGCGCAAAATAGCTTTGCAGTAAGGACATTTTTTATAAACGTAAATTTTTCGTTCATTAAAACGTCTTTTAAGTAAGGAAAAGTAACTGACTGCTTTGCTTTTTATATTTAAAAATTTACGGTTTTCGGCAGAACGCTTATTTATATTTCTTGATAACATTCTGAAAAAAGAAATTAAAATTAAAAAAGTGGCAAAAATATAAATAAGATAGCTTCCTATAAAAATATTAAGAACCGCCAAAACAAGATAAAGAATAAAAATAAAATTATTAAGGCTGTCGTTACCGTATCTTCCGTACATAAAGCGGTAAAGCATATTTTTAAATTTATAAAACATAAAAAACATCCTTTCATAGTTACTTGCATTTATAATATATCATATAACCTGTGCTTATGTATTAAAAAATTATGAATTTAAGGACTATTTATACCTAGTTTTTCTTGACAATTATGCGGGTTTGTGGTATGATAATTCAAATGAAAACCGATGGGGTTCACTCCGGTTTGCCCTCATAGTAAATTGTTGGCTATATTTTATGTGTTTCCTGTCTGTTGGCGGGGTTATTTTTTTGTAATGGAGGACTTGTTTTATGTGTATGCTGCTTAAAAATGCGATGGTTTTTGAAAACGGCGCTTTCGAAAAACAAGACCTTATTATTTCCGACGGTATTATAAAGGCTGTTGGAAAAAACTTATTTTCAAATTCCGCAAAGGTTATTGATTTAGACGGTCTTACTGTTTTTTCCGGTTTCGTTGATGTTCACGTTCATCTTCGAGAACCGGGTTTTTTTTATAAAGAGACCATAAAAAGCGGTACTGCTGCGGCGGCTAGAGGAGGATATACTACCGTCTTTAGTATGCCGAATTTAAAACCTTGTCCTGATTCTCTCCAAAATCTTAAAAATCAGCTTGATATTATAAAAAAAGATGCCCTTATAAACGTTGTTCCTTACGGCACTATAACGGTAGGACAAAATGGTGAAAGCCTGTCGGATATGGAAGACATGGCTGATAAGGTCTGTGGTTTTTCCGATGACGGCAGGGGAGTACAAAGCAGAGAGCTAATGCTTTCTGCAATGGAAAGGGCTAAAAAACTCAATAAAATCATAGTGGCACACTGTGAAGATAATTCTCTTTTAAAGGGCGGTTATATACACGACGGCGTTTATGCTAAGAAAAACGGCCATAAGGGTATATGCTCCGAGAGTGAGTGGGGTCCTATTAAAAGGGATATTGAGCTATTGAAGAAAAGCGGCTGTAAATACCATGTGTGCCACGTTTCAGCTAAAGAAAGCGTAGAGCTTATAAGGAAAGCTAAAGCAGAAGGTGTGGATATAACCTGTGAAACGGGTCCTCATTATCTGACCTTAAATGATGAAATGATAGAAAATGACGGAAGATTTAAAATGAATCCGCCCATAAGAAGCGAGGAAGACAGACTGGCTCTTATTGAGGGTATTAAGGACGGCACTATTGATATGATAGCTACCGACCACGCTCCTCATTCTGCGGAAGAAAAATCCAGCGGCTTAAAGGACAGTCTTATGGGTGTTGTTGGTCTTGAAACTGCTTTTGCGGTTTTATATACAGAGCTTGTTAAAAAAGACGTAATTTCACTTAAGAAATTAACCGAACTGCTAACCTTTAATGCAGGACGACGATTTAACCTTAATGTAGGAATAAGGGAGGGTGAGCCGGCTAATATTACGGTTTTTGACCTAAATGAAGAATATGCCGTAAATCCCGATGAATTCTTATCTAAGGGCAGAGCGACTCCCTTTAAAGATAAAAAGGTTTACGGAAGATGCAAACTTACCGTTTCAAACGGAAAAATTGTTTATAATGAACTTTAATATATCGGAGGAAAAGAAAATGGCAAAAAGAACAGACATTAAAAAGGTACTCATTATCGGCTCCGGCCCTATCGTTATAGGTCAGGCGGCTGAATTCGACTACGCAGGAACTCAGGCTTGTCTTGCGCTTAAAGAGGAGGGCTACGAGGTAATACTGTGTAACTCCAACCCTGCTACAATTATGACCGACACTACTATTGCAGACAAGGTTTATATGGAGCCTTTAACTCTTGAATATATTGCTAAAATCCTCCGTTATGAGCGTCCCGATGCTATAGTTCCCGGTATCGGCGGTCAGACCGGTCTAAATATTGCAATGCAGCTTGAGAAAAAAGGTATTTTAAAAGAGTGCGGAGTCGAGCTTTTGGGTACTCCCTCCGAGAGTATTGAACGTGCCGAGGACAGAGAACTCTTTAAAGAACTTTGCGAATCTATCGGTGAGCCTACTATTCCCTCTGAAATCACCTATAACCTTGAAGAAGCTAAGGCAGCAGCTCTTCGCATTGGATATCCTGTCGTGCTTCGTCCTGCCTTTACACTTGGCGGTACAGGCGGCGGCTTTGCCAATAACGAGGCTGAACTTATAGAAATCGGTCTTAATGCATTTAAGCTTTCTCCCGTTCATCAGGTGCTTATTGAAAAGAGCGTTAAGGGCTATAAAGAGATTGAATTTGAGGTTATGCGCGACTCTAACGACCACGCTATAACTATCTGCGGTATGGAAAATATTGACCCCGTTGGCGTTCATACCGGCGACTCTTTGGTTGTTGCTCCTATTATGACACTTAGCGACCACGACCAGAAGATGCTTAATGACAGCGCTATAAAGATTATTAAAGAACTTAAAATCGAGGGTGGCTGTAACGTTCAGTTTGCCCTTAATCCTCACAGCAGTGAATATTTCCTTATTGAAGTTAATCCCCGTGTTTCCCGTTCTTCTGCCCTTGCTTCAAAGGCTTCGGGTTATCCTATTGCAAGAGTGACGGCTAAGATTGCTCTCGGTATGGCTCTTGAAGAAATTAAAATTGCCAATACTACCGCAGCTTTTGAGCCTGTTCTTGATTACGTTATAGCAAAGCTTCCCCGTTTCCCCTTTGACAAATTCACTACCGCTTCAAACAGCCTCGGCACTCAGATGAAGGCTACCGGCGAGGTAATGGGCATTGGTTCTAACCTTGAGGAATGTCTGCTTAAAGGTATCCGTTCACTTGAGGTTGGCGTAAACCATATATATCACCATAAATTTGACAATATGACGGATGATGAAATCAGAGATTATATAAGCGAGTTCCGTGATGATAATATCTTTGCAATTGCCGAGCTTATTTATCGAGGCGCAACTGTAAGCGAAATTCACGAAATAACAAAAATCACTTCTTTCTTCCTTGAGGCTATAAAAAATATAGTAGATATGGAAGAAAAATTAAAGAAAGCTCCCTTTGATATAAAGGTATTAACTGAAGCTAAGAAGATGGGCTTCTCGGATAAATACGTTGCAAGAATGTGGGAATGTGATGAGCTCAAGGTTTATGATTTCCGTAAAGAACACAAGCTTTTCCCTGTTTTCCGTATGGTAGATACCTGCCATACCGGCGCATATATTCCTTATTTCTACTCTTCTTATTCGGGCGATAATACCTCTATAATAACCGATAAAAAGAAAATCGTTGTTCTTGGCGCAGGTCCTATCCGTATAGGTCAGGGCGTTGAATTTGACTATTCTACCGTTCACGCCGTTTCTACAATTAAAAATTCGGGTTATGAGGCTATCATTATCAATAATAACCCCGAAACCGTTTCTACTGACTACACAACGGCTGATAAACTTTATTTCGAGCCTCTTACTCCAGAAGACGTTATGAATATTATTGAGTTTGAAAAGCCTGAAGGCGTTGTTGCTTCCTTAGGCGGTCAGACCGCTATCAATCTTGCTGAGCCTCTTATGAAGCGCGGTGTTAAGATAATCGGTACCGATTGCGCCGCAATTGAGAGAGCAGAAAACCGCGACAGCTTTGAAAAACTTCTCAGAGAGCTTGACATTCCTCAGCCTAAGGGAAAAGCTGTTACCAGCATTGAAGCAGGTCTTGAGGCTGCAGCCGATATCGGTTATCCCGTTCTTGTTCGTCCTAGCTTCGTGCTTGGCGGCCGTGCTATGCAGATAGTTGCAAACGAAGAACAGCTTCGCCACTATCTTAAGACTGCCGTTGAAATCGACGAAGACAAGCCCGTACTTGTTGATAAGTACATTCAGGGTAAAGAAGTAGAAATCGATGCTATCTGCGATGGCAGAAACGTATTTGTCCCCGGTATTATGGAGCTTGTTGAACGCACCGGTATACATTCGGGTGACTCTATCAGCGTTTATCCTACCTTCAGTATTTCTGATAAGGTTAAGGGTACTATTTTGCAGTATGCTAAAAAGCTGGGTGCTGGTATCGGCATTATCGGTCTTTACAATATTCAGTTTATAGTTGACGAAAACGACGACGTGTATATCATAGAGGTTAATCCAAGGTCATCGAGAACCGTTCCTTTCCTTTCTAAAGCAACGGGCTATAGTCTTGCTGATATTGCTACTGAGGTTATTCTCGGCAAGAGTCTTAAGGAACTTGGTATATTTGACCTTTATCCTGAGGAGAAAAAACGCTGGTACGTAAAGGTTCCTGTATTCTCCTTTAATAAACTTCGCGGCTTAGATGCTTACCTTTCTCCTGAAATGAAGTCTACCGGTGAAGCCATCGGTTATGACGATAAGCTCAACCGCGCCCTCTTTAAAGCACTTCAGGCAAGCGGTATGAAGCTTCAGAACTACGGTACTGTATTTGCTACTATTGCCGATAAGGATAAAGAGGAGGCATTACCTCTTATCAGACGCTTCTATGAACTAGGCTTCAACATTGAGGCTACAAGCGGAACTGCAGAGTTTCTTAAAGAAAACGGTATAAGAACCCATATCCTTAAGAAGATTAACGAAAACAGCGAAGAGATACCAAACGCGCTTCGTCAGGGTCATATCGCTTACGTTATCAATACTAAGGATATCGCTTCTCAGGGACAGGCAAGCGACGGTGCTGAAATCAGAAAACTTGCTACAGAAAACAACGTAACAATTTTCACTGCCCTTGATACCGTAAAGGTACTTCTTGACGTTCTTGAAGAAACCACTCTTACTATCTCCACAATAGACGCGTGAGGGAAATTATGAAACAACAGATAATGACTATCCTCGAAAACAAGAAAATTGCCAAGGATATTATGAAAATGGTTTTAGCGGGGGACACAAGCTCCCTCACTAAACCCGGTCAGTTTATAAATATCAAGCTTGAGGGGAAATATCTCCGCCGTCCTATTTCGGTCTGCGATTATGATGATAAAACCGTAACTATTATTTATAAAATAGTGGGTAGCGGTACTGAGCAGATGGCGAAAATGAAGGATAATGAGACCCTAGATATTCTCGTTGGACTTGGTAACGGCTTCGATATTTCATATTCGGGTAACAATCCCGTAGTTATTGGCGGCGGCGTAGGTATTCCGCCTATGTACAGCGTTTGTAAAGAGCTTATAAAAAAAGGCGCAGAGGTTACGGCCATTTTAGGATTTAACTCGGCAGATGACGTTTTCTATAAGGAAGAATTTGAAGCACTGGGTGCTAAGGTTTATATAACTACCGCTGACGGAAGTATGGGTAAAAAGGGCTTTGTTACCGACGTTTTAAAGGATTTAACCTATTCCTACTTCTTTACCTGCGGTCCTATGCCTATGTTTAAGGCTATTGAGCAAACTGCCACCACAAGCGGTCAGTACAGCTTTGAGGAGCGCATGGGCTGTGGCTTTGGAGCGTGTATGGGTTGCTCCTGCAAAACAAAGTACGGCAATAAACGTATCTGTAAAGACGGTCCGGTACTAATCAGGGAGGAAATAATATGGTAAACACAAAAGTAAACCTTTGCGGTTTAGAAATTGATAATCCAGTTATTCCTGCTTCGGGTACGTTTGGATTTGGATATGAATTTGCTGAGCTTTACGATATTAACTGCCTTGGTACTTTTTCATTTAAAGGTACAACCAGGGATGCCAGATTTGGTAATCCTACTCCCAGAATTGCCGAATGCGAAGCTGGGATGATAAATGCCGTAGGTCTTCAGAATCCCGGTGTAGAAAAGGTGATTTCCGAGGAACTTCCGAAACTTTATAGATGCTTTAATAAACCGGTTATGGCTAATGTCAGCGGATTTTCTGTTGAAGATTACGCGTATACCTGCGAAAAACTTGATGCAGTTGATAAAATCGGCTGGTTTGAGGTAAACGTATCCTGCCCTAATGTTCACGGCGGTGGTATGAGCTTCGGCACTTCTCCTGAGGCGGCGGCAGAGGTGACAAAAGCTGTTAAAAAGGTTACAAAAAAGCCTGTAATTATAAAGCTTTCGCCTAATGTTACCGATATCGTGTCTATTGCAAAGGCTTGTGAGGAAGCGGGAGCTGACGGTATAAGTATGATAAATACTCTCCTTGGTATGCGAATTGACCTTAAGACCAAAAAACCTATAATTGCTAACAAAATGGGTGGTTTTTCCGGACCTGCCATTAAGCCTGTGGCGCTACGTATGGTGTATCAGGTTTACGATGCCGTTAAAATTCCTATTGTGGGAATGGGCGGTATCAGTACGGCAGAGGACGTAATTGAAATGATGCTTGCCGGTGCTACTGCTGTAGAGATAGGCGCGGCAAACCTTATTGACCCCTTTGTTTGCAGAGATATTATAAATAATTTGCCAAATGTTATGAAAAAATATGGCATTAAAGATTTAAAAGATATTATAGGAGGCGCTCACTAATGGGTAAAGACGTAATTGTTGCTTGTGATTTTTCTTCTAAAGAACAGGTTTTCGATTTTCTTGACAAATTTACAAATAGAAAGCCTTTTGTTAAAATAGGTATGGAGCTTTTTTATGCTGAAGGTCCCCAGATTGTCAGAGAAATAAAGGCAAGAGGTCATAAAATATTCCTCGACCTTAAACTTCACGATATTCCCAATACCGTTAAAAAAAGTATGGCAGTGCTATCAAATCTTGATGTGGATATGACAAATCTTCACGCTGCCGGTACAATAACTATGATGGAGGGCGCTCTTGAGGGACTTACCCGTCCCGACGGTACACGTCCGATTCTTATTGCTGTAACACAGCTTACCTCTACCGACCAGGAAAGAATGGAAAAGGATTTGCTTATAAAAGAGCCTATTGACAAGGTGGTTATGCATTATGCTTCAAATGCTGCTAAAGCAGGTCTTGACGGTGTAGTATGTTCTCCCCTAGAGGCAGGAAAGGTACACGAAATTTGCGGTGATAACTTTATCACAGTTACTCCCGGTGTACGTTTTGCCGACGGCGATGTTGGTGACCAGAAACGTGTTATGACACCTGAACAGGCAAAAAAAATCGGTTCTGACTATATCGTTGTTGGCAGACCTATTACTGCTGCTGTCGACCCCGTTGCCGCTTACGAGCGTTGCGTTAGAGAATTCTGTGATTAAAGGAGAATTAATATGGAAAGTTATAAAAGAGAATTTATACAGTTTTTAGAGTCTGCAGGCGTGCTTAAATTTGGTGATTTTACTGCAAAAAGCGGAAGAAAAATCCCTTATTTTATAAATGCAGGAGATATTAAAACCGGTGATCAGATTTCAAAGCTTGGCGAGTTTTATGCGAAGGCTTACTTTGAAAAGGTTGGTAACAAGCGTACCGTTCTATACGGTCCTGCCTATAAGGGTATTCCTATTGCCGTATCGGTTGCCTGCGCTCTTTCTAAAGAGGGCCTTGATGTTCCTTTCTTCTTTAACAGAAAAGAAGAAAAAGACCACGGTGAAGGCGGCGTTTTCGTTGGATATAAACCAAAAGAGAATGAAGAAATAGTAATCGTTGAAGACGTTATTACTGCGGGTACTGCTATAAGAGAAAGTATGTCAATCCTTTCAAGTCTTCCCGGTACCAAGGTTGCCGCTACCTTTGTTATGGTAGATAGAAAAGAAAAAGGTCGGACTGAAAAATCTGCTATGGCAGAGGTAGGAGAAGAATTCGGTTTCCCTGTATATTCGGTAGTTGATGTTTACGATATAATCGAGTATCTTGAGGAAAAACCCGAAAACAAAGAAAACGTAGACCGTATTAAAGCCTATCTTGAAATAAACGGCGCAAAGGCTTAATAATAAATTTTAGGAGTCTGTGAAAATGAGACATTTGATAGACATTCTTGAGCTTTCGGTAGAGGAACTTGACAGTCTTATTGCTACTGCAATGGATATTATCAATAACCCCGAAAAATATGCTCATAAGTGTGACGGCAAAAAGCTGGCTACCCTGTTTTTTGAACCTTCTACCAGAACAAGACTGAGCTTTGAAGCGGCGATGTATGAGCTTGGCGGTAATGTGCTTACTATGGCTGATGCGGGTTCAAGCTCTGCTGCAAAGGGCGAGAGCGTTGCCGATACTGCCAAAATGATTTCCTGTTATGCAGATATTATTGCTATGCGCCATCCTAAAGAGGGCGCACCCCTTGTTGCCGCCAATAATGCAAGTATACCCGTTATAAATGCCGGCGATGGCGGTCATCATCATCCTACTCAGACTCTTGCGGATTTACTTACGATATACAGAGAAAAAGGCGGATTTAACGACCTTACAATCGGTCTTTGCGGCGACCTTAAATTCGGCAGAACGGTACATTCGCTTATTTCGGCTATGTCCCGCTACAAGAATATAAAATTCGTTCTTATTTCCCCCGATGAATTAAGAGTACCCGATTACGTAATTAATAAAATAGTTGATTCCGGACATAAGTTTGTTCAGCTGCAGAGTCTTGAGGAGGCTATGCCTCAGATTGATATACTCTATATGACACGAGTACAGAGAGAGCGCTTCTTTAACGAGGAAGAATATTTAAGACTTAAAGACAGTTATATACTTGATATTGATAAATTGAAAACTGCTAAGAGTGACCTGGTTATTATGCATCCGTTGCCAAGGGTTAATGAAATTTCGGTTGCTGTGGATAATGACAGCCGAGCCTGTTACTTTACTCAGGCACTTAACGGTAAGTATATGAGAATGGCGCTTATACTTAAGCTTCTCGGTATAGAGTAGGGGGTACTTTATGAATATCGATTCTATTAAAAACGGTTTTGTAATTGACCATATAGCCGCCGGTAAGGGTATGAAGATTTATAAGCTTTTAGGTCTGTCTGACCTTTCCTGTCAGGTTGCTATGATAATGAATGCACAAAGCTCTAAGACGGGCAAAAAAGACGTAATAAAAATCGATGCCGATATAGACCTTGATACCCATATTTTAGGTTATGTTGACCCCGGTATTACGGTAAACGTTATTAAGGATTCCAAGATAGTAGAAAAGAAAAAAATTGAACTTCCCGAAAGGCTCACCAATATTCTTTACTGTAAAAATCCAAGATGCATTACCTCTACCGAGCAGGAATTATCCCACGAATTTGTTCTTACCGATAAGCAAAGAAGAATTTATCGCTGTATTTATTGTGACAGCGAGGCATAAAAAAAGCCACGATGAAAAAATTCATCGTGGCTTTAATTTTAAGATTTTAGATTATAAACCTATAAATGAGGCGGGGTTTAATTGAACGCCGTCTTTTTGAACTTCAAAGTGGAGATGATTGCCGGTTGAAATACCCGTTGTACCAACGAGTGCGATAACCTCACCTTGATAAACAGCCTCGCCAACGCTTACAAGTAACTTACTGCAGTGAGCATAAAGGGTTTTGTAGCCGTTGCCGTGGTCGATAACTACGTAATAACCGTAGCTGTTACTGTAACGGGAGGTAACCACCGTACCTGCTTGAGCAGCATAAATAGGTGTGCCCGAGGGACTTGCAATATCTATTCCCTTATGGTTTCTGCCGTCACCGTAGTAAGCAGTAATAACCTGATTTGAAACACGTTTCAAGGGCCAGATACAGCCAAGCTGTGAAACGTAAACTCCGTTTACAGAGGTATCACGCTTAGTACCAACCACAATAACCTCTTGAACGGGCTGAGAAATAATTGTTTCGGAATGAATAGTAGTATTAATAGTCTTACCGTTAAGCATTTCAACAGTTTCAATGGTTTCCTTAACACCGTTAACGCCGGTTACAATGCGCTGAATATCGCCAAGAACTCGGGTGTCGCTCTTTCTGGTTACGCTGGTGTAGGGGATGCTTTTTTGCTTTCGAATGGTCTGTACTGTTTTAACGTCAAGGGCAGAAATTTTAGCCTTTACGGTTTCCATATCAAAGAAAATATCAGAGGGATAATAGCCTTCAATAGTTTCAACATTCTTTACAAATTCTGAAACCACCTCTCCGCCAACAATATAATTAGCCAGATAATCGTCTAAATATTCGCCTAAATTTTCATTTCTGCCTACGCAGGCAATAACCTCGCCGTCGACCTTAAGGGCGGTGCCGCGGTTGATAGAAGCAGTCTGCTCCATAATTCCAACGGCAATCTCTCTTGGAGAGTTGATATTCTTATCACAGGTAACGGTTAAATGGAATTTAGGGGTTAAGGCGTATTTTTTAAAGCTTTCGCCGTAAAGCAAAGAATCGGCGGCGCTTAATACTTTAGAATAATCGCTTTTAGATTTAATCTGAGCAACTACCGTACCGTTATATTCAACCTCATAGGCAAGAGTAACGCCCGAAAAGAAAACGGTAAGAATAGTGCATATAACTAAGGAAACAGCAAAAAGAAAAAGTCTTGAACAGCGGAAAGAATGGCAAAGCTTTTTGCTGCCGCTGATAACAAACTCTGTAACTTTTAAAGCTGTATTTTTTAAGTTATCACGTGAAAATTTCATTTTTACTGCTCCTTTCATAATAATAAAACACCCTCTAAAAGCAGGACACTAATAGTATTATAACAAAAAGTTACAAAATTGCAACCTTTTTTTACTCTTTTTTAACCTTTTGTAACATTTACCAAAAAAACGTCTTGTAAAATTGAACGTTAATAGAGTTTTGCACATAATAAAAACGGAGTGATTTAAAACCGCCCCGTTAAATAGATTGTTGCAAAAAATGATTATATAAAGTATAATAAGCCTATACTATAGAAATGCAGTAGCCGTCAATTATAAATGTTTCTTTTTTTAGGTCGAGAGTATCGATTAGAAGAAGACTTTTTCTTTTTGGTTCTTTTTTAAATGCGGCTTCCTTTGCCGTCCATACCATAAAAAAACGATTCCCCTTATCATTTTCAAGTACGAAAGCTTTTTCTTCGGGAGTGCAGACAAAGTTTATAAGATTTTCTTTTACAGGACGGATTTTTTCAATATCTATACCAATAGGAGATAAAGAAGCGGCGCATACTACCTTTTCCTTGCTGTGAGAAATACTTATAAAAATATCGTCTTTAACGAAAGGAACGCCGTTTTCATCTGTTTCTATAGGGGAATTTATATTAAATTCCTTTAAAAGCAACTCATTTAAAAGATGGGTTGCTAAGAGAGATGCTTTTTTAGCTTCTTTGATTTCCTTTTTATCAATATGCGCCTTTCGTGATTTTGAAAGACCTTCGTAAATTTCCGCATACTGTTCATCGGTAATGTCGGATATATTTCCCATTAACCAGTTCATTGTATTACTCCTTAAATTAAAATAAAGGCGGTGAGGTTTTGAAAATTTTTCTTATAGTGTTAGCTGTTTTAGGTTTACTTATAGGCACAATACTAATTACGCCGGTAAGTATTATAATTAAAACCGATAAAGGCGAAAAAATCAAGTTTTTATATAAAATTTTTTTCAAAACCTTTGCCGAAAAGCAAAAACGAAAAAAGAAAACCTCCCCAATTTTGAATTCTATAAAAAAAACTATAGGCATTTCAAATTTTGATAAGGAATCTATTAAGCAGAGGATTAAAACTGATGGATTGCCAGAAACTCTTACGGAAAGTTTCGCGGTTATAAAAAACCTGTTAAAGCGCATTTCGGATAATCTTGGTTATTTAAGGGTAAAAAAACTCAGAATAAATATAGTCTGCGCTGAGGGCGATGCCGCCGCTACCGCTATATGCTATGGAATTTGCTGCGCTGTTGTTTCACCGCTTTTGGCGTATCTTCATTCATCTTTAAGGATTAATAAAAGAAAAGAAGAAATAAGCATTAACTGTGATTATGACTCTAAGGACAGTAAATTTGACTTTGAAATTGAGCTTTCAGTTAAGGTTTTTCGAATAATTATTGCTTATTTCCGTATTGCCTGTGACCAAGCAAAAAGAAAATCAAATAAATCTTAGATAGATAATAGGACGAAATAGTATCGTCCTATTATTTTTATATACTTCAATATTAAATTTATTTACCTTTTAGCTTTTTTGTGGTACAATATATCTGTATAAGTTTGTTTTGCGAGGTGAAAGAGTTGGGCGATTTTAAGTTAGTATCAAAGTATAGTCCTACAGGTGACCAGCCTGAAGCTATTGAAAAACTTGTAAATGGTTTAAATAACGGCTTAAAAGAGCAGGTTTTGCTTGGTGTAACGGGTTCGGGAAAGACCTTTACTATGGCAAATATTATTGAAAAAGTAAACCGTCCTACACTCGTTCTCGCTCATAATAAAACCCTCGCCGCACAACTTTGTAGTGAGTTTCGTGAATTTTTCCCTGAAAACGCGGTTGAATATTTTGTTTCCTAACACAAGATTTTCACTAAAAACCGTGACAAAACGCCGTTTTTAGAGGCTTTTTAACACAGGATAACACGTAATAACACTATATAAATCAAATAAATTTGTGACCTAAATTCGTGTAATGCGGAAACACCAACTAACTGTGAGGAATTTTATGAAACCAACAACTAAAAAATTATATATAAGCGGACTTTGCATATTTTGCTTAGGTGAGATTATCGGTATTTTAAAATTGCTGTATGAGCTATTTGTTAACTTGCCAAACGGGAGTTTGATAGGAGTTACAAAAGAATATATTTCAACTTTGTTATGGACTACGATTATATCCATAGTGATTAAAATGATTATAGCTTTTATAATAGTTTTTATGATTACTCGTATACTTAAAAATGTTAAATCAAAATGTTTAATTCCATTATTTTGTTGCAGTATTATATTTTTAATAATAAATTTAACTTCCTTTTCTCTGCCGGCTATTCCAAAATATTTAATATATAGTAAGTTGGGAATAATAGAAACCTATTTGGTTTATTTTGTAAACTATTTAACAAACGGAACGATATTTAGTATGGTTGCTTACATAATTATTCTCGTTGCATCAATAAAAATCCTTAGAGAAAAAAAGAAAGGGGTAGAAATGGATGGATAACCTTGAAAAGAAATGCGAACACTGCGGTGCTACGTATATTGTAAGTGACGGATACTGTAAGCAGTGTTGGAAAAGAATACCGACCACAGCCTCCCCGAAAGAAGCATTATTAGATGGTGTTAAAAAGGCGGACTGGCATTTTTTCATTGATAAAAACGCTTCTCGTTACGTTGATATTTACACTAAAAACGAGGGCAAAAAGTTCTTTGTAAATTGGAACTGGGCTGCTTTCTTTTTCGGATTTAATTGGCTTTGCTACCGAAAGATGTATAGGTTTGCTTGCTTGTATATAATTGTAGATTTAATATTGGCTATAGTTTTAACTTCAATAGGTGTAGGAATCTATGCACCAAAGCTTGAACCACATTATCAAAATGTTGCGGCTTATGAGGAAGCAGTTGGTGTTGATACTTTAACAAAGCTGAATCCCGTGTATTCCGCTGAGACAAGCGTTCTGCTCGATAAAGCCTTGGACTCACAAAAAGAAATTGAGCGAATAGCTTTAAAAATAGGCGGAATAAGCAGTATAGGTATGCTTTTGTGCGGAATATTGTTTGGAATTTTTGCCGACAGCATCTATAAAATACATATACTTAAAAATGTTAAATATTCAGACGGTGGGACCTCTATTTTGGCCTTTTTGGTTGGAGGTCTTGCTTATAGAGCAATATACAGTCTATTGATTTCACCGCTTATAAGTTTACTTATGGATATAATGTTTTAACGTGTTTGTCGGTTTTGCTAAAATTTAATTTTTCATTTAAAATAACGGGTTTAACTCAAATGAATACTTAACTGAATATTTTGTACTGATTACGATTACAAATTTGTGACCTAAATTCGTGTAATTTACTATTCGCCAACTTTTTGAGCAAAATTTAAGTGAATTGTAAGACAATAAAAAGACAGAAAATAATCAAAAAAAGAGAGGAGTGAGAACGGATGGATAAGTTTATTTTGCACAGTAATTACAAGCCTACAGGCGACCAACCAGAGGCCATTGAAAAATTAACCGAAGGGCTCAAAAACGGCTTAAAAGAGCAGGTTTTGCTTGGTGTAACGGGCTCGGGTAAGACGTTCACGATGGCGAACGTGATTGCACAAGTCAACCGCCCGACGCTTGTTCTCGCTCACAACAAAACACTTGCCGCGCAACTGTGCTCGGAGTTTAAGGAATTTTTCCCTGAAAACGCGGTTGAATATTTTGTTAGTTATTACGATTATTATCAGCCTGAGGCGTATCTGCCCGGTACCGATACTTATATAGAAAAGGATTCAGCAATTAACGATGAAATAGACAAGCTTCGTCACAGTGCCACCTGCGCTTTAAGTGAGAGGCGAGACGTTATAATAGTTGCCTCGGTTTCCTGCATTTATACTCTCGGCGACCCTATCGACTACAGAGAGATGGTTATATCTCTACGGGAGGGTATGAATATTGAAAGAGATGCCCTTATCAGAAAGCTTATAATCCTGCAGTATGAAAGAAACGATATTAATTTTATCAGAAATAAGTTCAGAGTTCGCGGTGATACGGTAGATATTTACCCTGCATATTCTTATGAAAATGCAGTACGAATTGAATTTTTTGGTGATGAAATTGACAGGATTTGTGAAATTAATACTGTAACCGGCGAGATAAAGAACATACTTCGGCATATCGCCATATATCCTGCTTCTCACTATATAATATCCGATTCAAAAATGGAAAAGGGTATTGAGAATATTCTAAAGGAAATGCAGGAATGTGAACAGCAGTTTATAAACGACGGAAAACTTATAGAAGCCCAAAGAATAAGACAGAGGGTTGAATATGATGTTGAAATGCTTAAAGAGGTAGGCACTTGTAAGGGAATTGAAAACTATTCGGGTGTACTGTCCGGCAGAAAACGAGGCAGTACACCGACGACTTTGCTTGACTATTTCCCTGATGATTTCGTGCTTTTCGTTGACGAATCCCACGTAACCTTGCCACAGGTAAGGGGTATGTACGGCGGTGATTTTGCAAGAAAATCAAACCTTGTTGAATATGGCTTCAGATTGCCTTCTGCCTTTGATAACCGTCCTCTTAACTTTGAGGAATTTTATTCCCATATAAACCAGGCGGTATTCGTTTCGGCAACTCCTGCTCCCTTTGAAAAAGAACTTGCGGCTCAGACAGTAGAACAGGTTATAAGACCTACGGGACTTCTCGACCCCGAAATTTCGGTAAGACCTAGCGAAGGTCAGATTGACGATTTAATTTCCGAGATAAATACTAGGGTAAGCCGTAAAGAGAGAGTGCTTGTTACTACCCTTACCAAAAAGATGGCGGAAGACCTTACCGATTATCTTGTTAACGTATCAATAAAGGTCAGATATATGCACCACGATATCGATACAATTGAGCGTATGGAAATAATAAGAGATTTGCGAAAAGGCGAGTTTGACGTGCTTGTAGGAATAAACCTTTTAAGAGAGGGTCTTGATATCCCTGAAGTGAGCCTCGTTGTAATTCTTGATGCCGATAAAGAGGGCTTTTTAAGAAGCGAAGCCTCTCTTATTCAGACTATAGGTAGAGCGGCGCGGAACCAGAACGGAAGTGTAATAATGTATGCTGACAGCGTTACGAGAAGTATGGAAGCCGCAATAAGCGAAACTAACAGAAGACGGGAAATCCAAAAGGAATATAATGAGAAAAACGGTATTGTGCCAAAAACCATTATTAAGGATGTTCATGAAATTCTTGAAATTTCTGGCAAAAATGCAGGCGAACAAAAGAAAAAACGTCTTACCAAGGCGGAAAAGGAAAAGCAAATTGAAATTTTGACACAGCAGATGAAAGAGGCTGCAAAGCTGCTTGAATTTGAGCACGCTGCAATGCTTCGTGATAAAATTAAAAAGCTGAAAGAGGAATAGATATGAATTTTAAAGAAAAAATTTATAATAACGGAAAAATAAAAATGAATTACGGAATTTATTTCCCTGATAATTATAAGAAACTTCCCTTAATAGTGTATCTTCACGGCGCAGGGGAAAGGGGTGAGAATTTTACTCACCTTGAGCGTCATGCAATACCCAGACTTTTAAAGGAGGGGAAGGAATATGAGGCGGTTATTTTGACCCCTCAGTGTCCTGCTCAGTTTGTTTGGGATAATGTGGTAACTAATGTTAAAGAAATTATTGACTCTGTAGTTTTGGAATATGGAATAGAAAAGGACAGAATAAGTATTACCGGCTCAAGTATGGGCGGTTTTGGCACGTGGATGATGGGTGTTACTTATAATAATTTCTTTGCGGGTATTGCCCCCGTTGCCGGAGGCAGTATGTCCTGGCGCATGCAAAACCTTAAAACCACTCCCGTATATGCTTTGCACGGTGATAAAGATACTCTTGTTCCGCCGATTTACTCAGAACTTTGTGTAAATGCCGTGAATGCAAACGGCGGTAATGCGAAGCTTGAGTTGCTTTTAAACCTCGGACACAATGACGGTATAAACTTCGCTTATGAGCACACCGATATTATCGATTGGCTTTTAATGCAGAGACGGACCGATTTTGACGAAGTAGCAGAATTTTGTTCACATCTTTTTTAAGAGGGATAATATGGCTTTAGAAAAAATAACCATTAAGGGCGCGAGGGTGCATAATCTCAAAAATATTGACCTGGAAATACCCAGAGATAAGTTGGTTGTATTTACGGGACTTTCGGGTTCGGGCAAATCTTCGCTTGCGTTTGATACTATTTATGCCGAGGGACAAAGACGGTATGTTGAGTCTCTGTCTTCTTATGCCCGTATGTTCCTAGGACAAATGGACAAACCCGATGTTGACAGTATTGAGGGACTTTCGCCCGCTATTTCTATTGACCAGAAAACTACCTCTAAAAATCCCCGTTCTACCGTGGGAACAGTTACCGAAATATACGATTATTTAAGACTTCTTTATGCCAGAGTCGGTGTCCCTCACTGTCCTATCTGTAATAAGGAAATTAAACAGCAGACTACCGACCAGATAGTTAAAAAGGTGCTGAAAATTGAAGCCGGCACTAAAATTCAGGTTCTTGCTCCTGTTGTCAGAGGCAGAAAGGGAAGACATGAAAAAGAACTGGAAGCGGCTAAGAAAGCCGGTTTTGTGAGGGTTAGAATTGACGGAAATCTTTATGATTTATCCGAGGAAATAACCCTTGATAAAAATATTAAGCACCATATCGAAATTGTGGTTGACCGACTTATTATAAAAGAGGAAATAAAAAGCCGATTGGCTGACAGTATTGAAACGGCGGCAAAGCTTGCTGACGGTATAATTTATATTGACGTAATTGACGGCGAGGAGCTTCGCTTTTCGCAGAATTATGCCTGTGATGAGCATGGCGTAAGTCTGCCTGAACTTACCCCGACCCTCTTTTCCTTTAATAATCCTCTGGGTGCCTGCAGCATTTGTTCGGGTATAGGAAGATTTTTAAAGGTTAATCCCGACCTTATAATCGAAGACGAGAATTTATCAGTAAACGAGGGCGTTTTCTGTTGCTCGGGCTGGAACGTTAAGGCAACAGTGGACAAAACGAGGGGCAGTGTGGCAAGAATGTACTTTAAGGGCCTTGCCGAGCATTACGGCTTTAGCCTTGACACCCCATACTATCTGCTTACCGAGGAGCAGAAGAACGTTCTGCTCTATGGAACAAAGGGAGAAAAAATAGATTTTATAAAGCTTGCTGAGTGGGGCGGCGGACTATACCACAGCACATTTGAGGGTATAGTTAACAATCTGGAAAGACGTTTCTCCGAAACCGAGTCGGAATATACAAAACGGGAAATTGAAAGCTATATGAGCGAAAGCGTTTGCCCTGCTTGTAAGGGCGCAAGATTAAAATCTGAGGCCCTTTCGGTTACGGTTGGCGGAAAGAATATAGAAGAATTATGTTCCTTATCGGTAACAGATGCTTTGTCCTTTATTAATACTCTTGTATTTTCCGAGCATCACCAAAAAATAGCCAAGCCTATAATCAAAGAAGTTAAGGCAAGACTTGAATTTTTAAACGGCTTAGGACTTTCATATTTGAATCTTTCACGTTCCTCAGGCACCCTTTCGGGCGGTGAAAGTCAGCGTATACGCCTTGCAACCCAGATAGGCTCCGGTCTTACCGGTGTTGTGTATATACTTGACGAGCCTAGTATCGGTCTTCATCAAAGGGATAACGACCGCCTTCTTGAAGCCCTTAAACGTTTAAGGGATTTAGGTAATACCTTAATTGTGGTTGAGCATGACGAGGATACAATGCGTCAGGCTGATTATATTGTAGATATAGGTCCCGGCGCGGGTGTTCACGGCGGTGAGGTAATCTACAGTGGTGATATAAAAGGACTTTTAAAGGCTGAGAATTCTATGACGGCTGATTATTTGAGTGGCGCAAGAAAGGTGCCTGTTCCAAAGGTCAGACGAAAGGGTAACGGACATTCCCTCTTAGTTACCGGTGCAAAGGAAAACAATCTTAAGAATATAAACGTTAAAATTCCGCTTGGTACTTTTACCTGCGTAACGGGTGTTTCAGGCTCGGGCAAGTCATCACTTGTTAACGATATTGTTTATAATTATTTGTCTGCAAAGCTTAACCGTGCAAAAGCAGTATGGGGAAATTTTAAGAAAATTGAGGGCGTTGAGTTGCTTGATAAGGTTATAGATATTGACCAGTCGCCCATAGGCAGAACACCCCGTTCAAATCCTGCTACCTATACGGGTGTGTTTAACGATATAAGAGAACTGTTTTCAGTTACAAAGGATGCTAAAATGAAGGGCTTTGGACCTGGTAGATTTTCCTTTAACGTTAAAGGAGGAAGATGCGAAGCCTGTCAGGGTGACGGTATTATTAAAATAGAAATGCAGTTTCTTCCCGACGTATACGTGCCCTGCGAGGTTTGTCAGGGCAAAAGATATAACGAAGAAACCCTTAACGTGCTTTATAAAGGGAAAAGTATTTCCGATGTTCTTGAAATGACGGTTGAGGAGGCTATGTGCTTCTTTGAAAGTATACCTAAAATATACCGTAAAATTAAAACTCTTCATGAAGTTGGTCTTGGCTATATAAAGCTGGGACAGTCGGCAACAACCCTTTCGGGCGGTGAGGCTCAGCGTGTTAAACTTGCCACCGAGCTTTCAAAAAGAAGCACGGGTAAAACTATTTATATACTTGATGAACCCACAACGGGTCTTCATACGGCAGATGTTCACCGATTAATTGAGGTGCTCGATTTGCTGGCTGACGGCGGTAATACGGTTTTGGTTATCGAGCATAATTTAGACGTTATAAAAACAGCCGACTATATTATAGATTTAGGTCCTGAAGGCGGAGAGGGCGGAGGAACAGTTGTTGCAACGGGAACTCCCGAAGAAGTGGCGAAAAATTCTGCCTCCTTTACGGGTCAATATCTTAAACGAGTGCTTTAATATTAATAAATTATTCATCAAAAATTTACTGTATAGAGTAAAATAAAGTAAAGGCGGTGAGGGTGTGTTTGGTTATATTCGTGTAGCGAAGCCTGAAATGCGAATAAAGGAATATGATATGTACAAAGCGGTATACTGTTCTCTTTGCAGAAAGCTTAATAAGGAATACGGATTTATATCAAAATTTGCTTTAAATTATGATTTTACCTTTACCGCGCTTTTAGAACTTTCTTTGAATAATAATTTTTCGGGTACGGCAAAGAAAAAATGCACATGCAATCCCTTTAAAAAATGTAATTACTGTGTTGATGATAAGGCTTTTGACCTTTCTGCCGCCGCCCTTATAATACTTAGCTTTAACAAATTCAGTGATGATATAAATGATGAAAAGGGAATTAAAAAACTAGCGGCTTTTATACTTAAACTTCTTTTTTCAAAAGCACATAAAAAAGCGGCGGATAAATATCCCGAAATAGAAAAAATAGCAACTCGGTATATAAAAGAGCAAACCATTTGCGAGAGAAATAAAAACTGTTCTCTCGATGATGCGGCAGAGCCCAGCAGTGAGATGCTGTCAACCCTTTTACCAATGTGCGCTAGGGAAGAAAAGGACAAAAAAGTGCTAAGCTATTTAGGCAGACTTCTGGGCAGATACATTTATCTTTTGGACTGCCTTGTTGACCGTCGAAAAGATATAAAAAACGGCACTTTTAATCCTATTAAAGCTATGGATGAAAAGGAAGCTATCGAAAAAATCAAAACGCAGCTTTATATTGTTATAAATGAAGCGGAAAAAAGCTTTGAGCTTTTATCTGTTTTAAGATTTAAGAATATTCTCGGCAACTTAATCTATGTTGGCCTTGAGGATACGATGAATATGGAAATAACCCGAATGGAGAAGATAAAATGACAGACCCTTATGTAGTACTTGGCGTTGATAAAAATGCAAGTGATGATGAAATCAAAAAGGCGTACAGAGAACTAGCCAGAAAATATCATCCCGACCATTACGTTGATAATCCTTTGTCAGAGCTTGCGGCTGAAAAAATGAAAG